>CAYVWW010000086.1:0-5661 GCA_964455605.1 uncultured Actinomycetota bacterium
TCCAGCCATTACAGGGCGGGCACTTAACTACTCCAGCAGATACCCCATGACTTCTACCCAGCCCCTGTTCATTTCACCTTCGGTTATATACACATTTTTATACTTTTTTAATTCCTCTGCAACAGTCTCCTTATGTTCAAGCGCATTTCTCATAAGAAAGAAATACTTAACTTCATCAGCCATCTTCAAATCTTCCAGGGAATCTCCCAGCGCTATGCAATTATTGGTATTAAAATTCCTTATCTTCTTATCAAGTACCACTCCGTTTGACTTATTTACATCGGCAGGCAGCAGGTTATAGATATGTAATCTTTTTACATCAAGATCAAGGGTCACAAGCGAAGAAAATCCATTGTCCACAATTACCAGCTCCTCGTATCCTTCACTCTCAAGCATTCTGTTTGCCCTGCCCAGGTCAATTTCACCAAAAAACAAAGCATTATAAGACCTGTATTTGCTCCATTCTATCTTGCTCTCGATTCTGCCTGGAAAATTCTTTCTTAAAAGCTCCATGATCTTTAAAAGGTCTTTACCGCCATTCGTTAACTCATATTTTCTGTTATTATCATCAAACGTTGGATATACTGTTTCACCAAGGCCATAAATCAGTTCCGCTCCAAGTTCGGCAACATAATTTTCAATCCCTATCATCTGCGCGATATATCTTAGCTGATACTTGTTCCTTCCAGATACTGTCACAATATCCAGTTTTCTGTCATTTATGTTTCTTAGCAGTCTTATAGCATCAAAATAATAGTTATTCTTATGGTCCTTTATAAGGCACCCTCTTTCATTGAACAACGTGCCGTCAAGGTCCGTATAAATAACTTTTAAGTCATTTAAATTATCTTTTATTTCTTTTTTCTTATCTTTGAAAAATTTATAATCAGCCATATAAAACTTTCTATCCTTAAAATTCTTAAAATAATTTTACCATATTCTATCCAGTAGAACTCTACATTAAAAGGTCAGCGGAACTCCGACCTGACCTCTATGAAGTGCATTACATCGCTTCTGGTAATAATCCCCTTCAGTTTTCCTCCAGACATAACAACCAGATGCCCTATATCGTTTTTTATCATCTTCCTAATTGCTTCGGACACTTCCATTGAAACATCAGCTATTTCCTTTTCTGAAATTTTACTTACGACATCTCCAACTTTTACATCCTCCCATTGCTCCCTTGGCACTTCCTTTACGTCGTGTATGGAAATAACCCCTACAAGTTTCCTGCTTTTGAGGCCATCTACTATCGGGAATCTCCCATATCTGTATTTCATAAAATAATCGTCCACCAGACTCTGAATTGTCGTATCACCTGTTACATCAACAATATTTTCATTAACCACATCTCCCACCTTAATTCCTTTTATGGAAGTCTCAAAAACAAGCTGCCGGTAACCTGTCTGAGCTGAAGATTGCAAAAACCACCCTATAAATGCAAGCCATATGCCGTTAATAAAACTCCCGACAAATATATAAAATATACCAAGGGCGACAAGTAAAAATCCCAGCGCTCTTCCGGCATTTGATGCTATTAAAGTTGCCTTCTTAAGGTCGCCGGTCGATTTCCATATAATAGAACGCAGGACTCTTCCGCCATCAAGAGGGTAACCGGGAAGCATATTAAACACTCCGAGGACTAAATTTATAATAGCCAGGTATCTAACAGGCTCTGCTATAATTGCAAAATCTTTTGTGAAAAAAAGAATAATTCCAAAAAATATCGCCAGCACAAAACTTGCAGCCGGACCGACTATCGCCATTATAAATTCACTAAAGGGCGTTTCCGGCTCCTTTTCTATCTGCGCCATTCCGCCGAACAAAAAAAGCGTTATCCTCTCTACCGGTATCCCCTTTTTCCTCGCAACCAGTGAATGGCTCAACTCGTGTATCAATAAGGAAGTGAAGAAAAGAATAACTGTAACTACGGTTACCAGCGCCAGGATTCCATTGCCAACATCCGGCAGAACAGAGGGGAAATAAGAAACCCCGAAGAAATAGGCAAACAAACCAAATATGATAAACCAGCTATAATCAAGCCGTATCTCAATTCCAAAAATTTTAAATAATTTAATTGATGATTTAAACATCTGATAGCCCAGCTCCTTAAATACAATCAAAAAACCAAACTTGTAACCTATGATTCGTTAACATTAAAACAATTATTTTTCTTGTCCTGCAAGCAAATCAACCTTAAAATATGATAAGATAGTTTTAAAAAATATGAAAGTATAAAAAATGTTACTTTTACAGGAATTACTATCAGATATTAAGTTTGATTCTTCTACTATTCTACCTAATATACTCTTGCCCTGCACGCTGGCAATAATTTTTGGTTGCCTGATAGGTTTCCAGAGGGAAAAGGCGGAAAGACCGGCAGGCCTCCGGACACACGTTCTTGTCTGCCTTGGCTCGACAGTATTTACAATCGTTTCTTATACGGGATTTTCCTCATTGGTAAATGGAGTTGTTGACCCTTCAAGGATAGCAGCCGGAATTGTCACCGGCATCGGCTTCATAGGCGCCGGGGCTATTTTCAGGCAGGGTCCCCTGGTCAGGGGAATTACCACAGCTGCAAGCATATGGGTAGTCGCCTCAGTGGGAATGGCCCTCGGTGTTAAAATGTATTATCTGGCACTTACAGTAACCATACTTGGTTTTATGACATTAACCATACTTAAGTTTTTTGAGGACCGGCTCATTAACATGCCGAAATACTCGGTTGAAATAACTGCTTCCAGGGATTTTGCCGGACTTGAAGAAATAACGGAAATATTAGGTGAAAAGTCCATAGATATAAAAAATAAAAAATTCGAGTTTGATAGTAATAAAAATAAGAACGTATTTACTGTAACAATAACCAGCAGGGATACCGGTTTTTCAACAAAAATAATTGATAAGCTGAGCAAACTTAAAGAAATTGAAAAAGTAAAAGTTTACTAATTTTTGCCATATAATTGCGCGTAAAAAATAAAATAAAAATTTTAGCACTGGCCATATTTAGATATCTGAGGAAGCTGTCCGCAAAATATATATCAGATGGCTGTATAATTATGTCCTCGTCTATTTCTTTCTACTTCCTTTTTTTCATTTTCCCATTCGTCTTATTGCTAATTTCGCTATCCGGCATATTGATAAACAGGTTCGATGTCCAGTCGACAATACTCGGCTTCGTTGAGGAAAGAGTTCCTATTATATATAGTTTTACGGAATCCAACATAACAAAAATAGTAGAGAAAAGGGCAAGCATCGGAATCACTGGTTTCATTTTCCTTATACTATCAACCACCTATATATTTGATTCGATCCAGTTCTCATTGAGCAGGATCTATAAGACAAAAACACAGAGAAAATACTGGAAACAGAAAATTTTCGGTTTCATTATAATGACCCTTATCCTTATAATCGTCATTATTTCTTTCCTTCTTTCCACATCATTTTTCTATCTTGCAAATATAATAGTTGGCCGTCTTGAATTACATGAGTCAATCTCATCACCACTCTTTAAAACTATATCCATAATGCTTGGACTTACTTTTAACTTTGCCATTTTCAGCCTCATATATTTCTTCGGAACCAATAAAAAAACACACTTTAAATACCATATATACAAGGGGGCACTGTTTGCTGCAATTGCCTGGGAAATTTCCAAACATATTTTTATTCTTTACATAAATAAATTCGTAAACTTCGAACTAACCTACGGCTCGGTTGGCTCAATAATAAGCTTTCTCATCTGGATTTACGTATCAAGCATTATCCTCGTAATAGGCGCCGAGATTAATTCTCTTGACCTGGTGGAAGAATGAAATTTATCGCTGATGTAATGGTTGGAAAACTTGCAAGGTATCTTCGCATGGCAGGTTATGACGTGCTTTATGAAAATACTGCAAGCGATGACCACATAGTAAAGGTGGCTGAAAAAACCGGAAGGGTCGTCCTTACAAGAGATACGCTCATGCTTACAAGAAGGGGATTCAAAAATGGAACAATAAAATATCTCTGCATAGAAGACGATAGCTTTAAGAGACAGCTAAAACAGGTAAAAGCCGAACTTAAAATTCCACTCGAGCCCAACCTTACAAGATGTATCGAGTGTAACAATAAGCTGGTAAAAGTAAATAAAGAAGATGTCAGGGGTAAAGTGCCTCCCTATGTTTTTAAAACACAGGAAAACTTTATGTACTGCAAAAAATGCGGCAAATATTACTGGAGGGGTACCCATTACCAGAATATCAAGAAAATCTTTCTTAAAATAGGAGAATAATAATGGCCACCAATCCATTTAAAAAAATGTCTGATTTTTTCTACAGCATCCCCAGGGTGCTGTTCATAAATTTTTATAAACTTTTTACCAGGACCAAGATTTTTAATAAAAAAAGGATTTCTTCAGATAAGCCGGCGATATTCGCAATAAACCACCCCGCAGATGCCGGCCCCTTAATACTTCTTGCAGCAACCAGAAAGAAGATTTTTTTCCTTGCCGAAAGCGGAAATTTCGGTAACCGGATTTCCAGTTTTTTCATGAGAAAATTCGCTGACTGCATTCCTATATTTAAAAATCAGTTTTTTAAAAATACCGGAAGTTTTAAGGAGCTTTTCAATATTTCCAGAGAGAATAATGCCTTTTTTGGAATATTTCCCGAGGGCGAACTGAATAAAAAAAACGAATTAAAAAAATTCAAAAAAGGTGCGGCATATTTCAGTTACAAGACTAAAATCCCTATAATTCCGGTTTACATGCATAACATGAACACAGCGCCCGAAAGCAAAAAATGGATATGGACCAACAGGATTACAAGAGGAATACTCTCGCTTGTTAGTAATTCATTCAGGAAAATAAACATATTTATAGGAGAGCCAATCTATCCCGTCGCAAAAAGCATAAAAGAAGATTTTAAGAACCTTGCAAAACCGGAAACTTTGAAGGAAATTCTTAACGATATAAATGAAGCGCTGGAAGATGAATTTTTCTCACTTAAAACCGAGGCAGATGAGCTTTTTGGTGGAGAAGACCACGAAGAGACTGATAAGGAAGTAACAAACACTGATACCCCTAAGAATAAGCCCCAAATTTCCTAAAACTTTTAAATAAGATGACTATAAATTTAAGTTTTACATTAATATAAATAGCTTTAACGTAGGTTAAAGCTAGAAATTCAAGGTCTTACATATAATAAAAATCTCTTTTATTTCTTAACCTTAAAGTCAAGGATTCTGCCTTCAGGACCGGTTATATCCACTACTATGTTATCGCCTTCTTTTATCTCACCATTTAAAAGCTTTAATGCAAGTACATTCTGGACTTCATTCTGGATAACCCTCTTTAAGGGCCTTGCCCCGTAAACAGGGTCGAAACCTTCTTTTGCGAGAAGCTTTTTCGCACCTGCAGTCATTTCAAGGTCAAGCTTTTTATTCTTTAAGATTTTTTTAAGGTTTTCAACCTGTATCTCTATTATCTTCGTTATCTCACCGATACCCAGGCGATGGAATATGATTATATCATCAACCCTGTTTAAGAATTCCGGTTTGAAATTTTCCTTCATTGCCCCGGTAATTCTTTTTTTCATTTCTTTTTCATTTTTTTCATCAATCTCCGTTATCCACTGGCTCCCTATATTGGAGGTCATTATAATAACGGCATTTTTAAAATCAACT
>CAYVWW010000087.1:0-5661 GCA_964455605.1 uncultured Actinomycetota bacterium
AAGTTTAACACAAATTTTATAAATTAATAAAATTTATTTAATATTTTATTTATTTTTTACGCTAAATCCGCCCTTTGTTGCCAAATAAGAATAATAAGGGTATATTTTTAGATAAATTGGATAGTAAAAAAACAATAAAATCATCTATTTTTTCATTATTTATCTTACTGCTGGCTGTTGTCTTCTGGTATTTCCTTAAAGAACTTTTCATTTGGCAGGAAGGAAGTACCATGCATAACCTTATATATGCTTCTATTTCTTTTAGCATGCTTATCATTTTTTCACTTGTGCACCTTCTTCTTATAGATAGCAGGAAAATAATTCTTATCTCTTCGCTTCTTATAAGCGTCAGCTTTTTGCCCTTCTTTTTAAGACAAAACGGCACATGGGCTGGCAGAGCTGCTATAGCAGGTTATTTGATTTCCGTATTTATTCTGCTGGTAGGATACAATTCAGCAAACAGAAACCTGATTTCCGAGAGGAAAAACAGTATAAAGTTTTACCCCCAGAGAACCATAATGCGGGCTGTTCCTACCTTTATGATTGCTTTTGCAATTTTATTATCAGTAACATTTTACTTTCACTTTCCATTTATGAATGAAGATAAAAATATAGAGATTAAAGAAGAACATTTAAAGAAGATATCAGAGCCATTTGGTGACATGATAAACAGATACCTTCCCATATATTATCTGGATATTACCACAGACGAGTTCATAATCTTAAATCTATTTTTAAATCTTCCTTTCTTACAGGGGGAAGAGGAAATCGAGCTGCCCGCTGGCATCAGGGAAATACCCCCGGAGATAAAAAATTATCTTACCGATAAGGGGATAGACAACCTGGAAGAAATAGACTATATGAAATTCTTAAGGGAGGATAAGCAGTTCAGGAACCTTTTTATTGAGGAGATAAAAAAAATTGCCGATGAAGCAGACTCCTATCTCTTAAGCAAATACAGGAGTAATATCTCAAATAACTGGGGTATTGAAGTAAGCGGAGATGAAACTATGGGTGTGGTTTATACCCGGCTGATAAACAATAAAATAAACCAGGTACCCGAAGGAATTAAAAACCTGTTCTTAATTATGGTTGCTGCATCCTTTTTCGGATTGCTGCAGGTTGCCTTTATGGCACTTGGATTTATATATTCATTTTTTTCCTGGCTGGTACTTATAATTCTCTATAAAGCCAGATTCTATAACTTAAAAAAAATTGAAATTGAGAAGGAAGAGATAGAATTGTAATTATTAAAGACACCGGGATTATATAATGAAGAAAAATAAACTATCTATTTTTTTTACTGTTCTCATCTGTATATGTATCTTTTCTGTTGCAGCTTTTTCAGATTACTGTGGATGCAGGGCAATCTCTTCATCAGAAAATGAAGATATAACAGAAACTGAAGAAAATACAGAAGAAGAATTATCAGACGAAGCTGAAAGTGAGACAAGCGGAGAAGCACCAGAAAAAAAAGCCACAGGTGAGAAAGAAACAAATGAAAACGAAGACGAAGAGGAGTCAGAAGAGACTACCAGTGAGGAGGAAGAAGAGGAAGAGTCAGAAGGAGAAGCTCCTACTGTAATCCTGGAAATATATGAAGGTCCCACTTACTCATCAATAGATAATTTGTGCTACTACAGGGTAAAGGCAACAGTTACAGGAACTCCAACTCCTACGATTGAATGGAGCAAGGATGACAGTAGTGGTGCATGGGGGAGCAAGAAAGCGCAGGTCAACTTAAGCGACCCCTCCGACACATATACCCTTACTGCCACTGCTACTAATCCAGAAGGAATTGCTACTGCATCAATAAACTTAAGCTGGGGATGCGCTATTCTAAACAATCCCCCGGAGATTACAGATATTACGCTTATGGGCAATCATTACGTAGGATTGGAATATACAGTTTCTGCATCTGTAACAGACCTCGATGGTGATAGCTTAACTTATAGCTGGTCTGTAACCGGAGGAAGTCTTGATAATCCTAACCTGGATACAGTCAAATGGACCATGCCTGATACCGCAGGCAATTACAGTATAACACTGGTAGTTAATGACGGAAACGGGGGACAGGATGAAAATACCGAAATAACCGAAGTACTTGCCTTCCCAACTTTAAAATTAAACCAGATTCCCGGAGGGGGTATAATTGAAGGAGGAGTCGTTGCAATAGTTTACCCTGTTGCCATGATTGGAGATACTTGGGATAACAGACCGGCCAGGGGCTTTTTAAATTTTGATATTTCATGCCTAACCGGAAAAGAAGTACTATCTGCAGAAATGAAATTTGAACAATTCAACACAGAAGGTGATCCTTATTCCATAATAGAAAAAATGTGGGTGGAGTCAGTATATTGGGGAACTGATAATATTAAACCCGAGGATTACGACTCATCCGGCTACCCTCTGGGAGAATATGACATACCTACTTTTACCTGTTCAAGTTTAGAACTAAGAAATGCCCTAAACTATGCAATAGATAACGGGCAGGACAGATTCCAGATAAGACTCCGCCATAAAGGATTTCAGACAGACCATGACTCAAATCTGGATGTTATTAGATACGGAGGACCTTATACAGTAGAATTTAATGTTACTTACATGCCGTGATTCTATTATATAAAAATTTGCTGTAATATAATTACCGTTACTTACAATTATTTTAATTTATAAATCTAAATAAGGGGGAGGGATATTATGGCAAAAAGAAGGGCGAAAAAAATTTATGCTTTCCTGAATCTGATAGGATTCATTGCAGTTGTGGCAGTAAATGCCATGGCTACGCTTCTCCCTATCAATGATATAACTACCGGAGAACTCTCCGATAAATACCCGAACCTGTTCGTTCCTGCAGGCATAACATTTTCCATATGGGGTATTATCTACATACTCCTGGCACTTTTCATAATATACGAGTTCTCGGTTGCGTTCAGGAGAAATAAGGGAGAAAAACAAATATTTGAAAAGATGGGTATGCTCTTTTTTATTTCATGCATTTTAAACGTGGGATGGATATTTGCATGGCACTACGAGATTGTCCTGTTATCACTCATAATAATGATTCTTCTCCTTATAACCCTTATATCCATTTACTTAAGAATTGGCACGGGCAGGCCGGGAATAAGAAACCCTGAAAAAATTTTCGTAAACATACCATTCAGTTTTTATCTTGGATGGATAACCATCGCTACGATTGCAAATGTGACCGCATATCTGGTAGATATTGGCTGGGACGGAGCCGGCATAAGTGAACAGATGTGGACCGTTATAGTTATCGCAGTCGGTGTCATAATAACCCTGTTAACTTTATTTACAAGAAATGATATATTCTACTCCCTGGTTGTTATCTGGGCACTGGCAGGGATCATAATAAAGAGGTCAGCCGATATCAGTACGGATTATGGTTTAATAATAACTGCAAGCATTGCAGGAATTACAGTTATCGCAATCAGCATGATAGCCCGGTTAATAAGGAAGAAAAAGATATATTAGAAACAAGCAAGGGTGGTTAGCTCAGACCGGTTAGAGCGCTGCGTTGACATCGCAGAGGTCATTGGTTCAAATCCAATACTACCCACCATTAACTTATTTAAAAAGAAAAACCAATCTCACAGAAAATCCAGCAGCTTATAAACTAAAAAAGCCGGCCATACAAGGGCTTTTAAAAATCCGAGCACTCCAATCCAGAAAGATGCCGCACCCTGTATAAAATATACTGCTGCCCCGATAAATGCCATAAAATATGCAGCTCCGGCAATACCCGAACCGCCACAATCTCTTGACCCATTAGCCATTTTATCCCCCTTCCACTTTTAATATTTATTAATATTTTACTATAAATCTTTTAAAAAAATATTATAAAATTATTTTTTTATAACACCCTACCAGATTACCTGCGTATTTAAAGTATGAAAGGGGCTTAAATATTATCTACTTCCACTTTTCTATAAGCCCGCTAATTTCTTTCGCAAAATCTTCCAGTTTTCTATCTTCTGCATCTTTCTTATACCTTATAACTTCTGATAATTTCCTGCCGGCACCAAGAAGTTTTGCATATGCTGATCGGACGGCTTTCATATCTGTAACAGGCAGTTCTTCTTTCCCTGTTTTAATACCCCTTTCTACAATGCTGCCGTCCAGGAGGTTATATACCGACCCGTAAAGGGGCGAAACAGCTGAATACCCCATGTCATTTAGAGAACCGGCAAACATGTCACAGACAGAATCTTCTCCATGGGCAACAAAGACTTTATCCGGTTTCCTGTCAAAACTTTCTATCCATTTCAACAATCCACCCCTATCCGCATGGGCAGACAGGCCCGTAAAATTATATATAGTTGCCTTAACTGCTATTTCTTCACCAAAAATCTCCACCTTTTCCGCACCATCAAGGATTATCCTTCCCAGTGTCCCATATGCCTGGAAGCCCGCAAAGACTAAAGCACATTCCTCTCTCCACAGGTTATGTTTTAAATGATGTGCGATTCTTCCTCCCTCACACATCCCTCCTGATGAGATAATTACCTTCGGGGTAGGGTCACTGTTCAGCGCCATTGATTCTTCAGTTAAATTGGTGAATTCAAGATTCTTAAAAGTAAGCGGGTCCATGCCCTTGCTGACCATTCCTTTTGTCTCTATATCAGCGCAATTTATCAGGTCGTCCTGATATATCTTAGTCACTTCAGATGCCATCGGGCTGTCGACATAAACCGGGAAATCAGAGTCTTTAACGAGCCCCTTTCCCTTTATTTCCCTGATAAGATACAGCAGCCCCTGCGTTCTCCCCAGGGCAAATGACGGGATAATAACATTGCCTCCTCCTGAAAGAGTCCCCTCTATAATTTCTGCCAGTTCCAGCGCATAATCATCGCTTTTTTCATGGTTTCTATCCCCGTATGTAGATTCCATAACCACGTAGTCCGCTTCCTTTATATACTGCGGGTCTTTTATTATTGGCTGTCCTGTATTCCCTATGTCTCCCGAAAATACAATCTTTCTTTTTTCACCGCCTTCTTCAAGAAATATCTCAACAGACGCCGAGCCAAGTATATGCCCGGCATCTATAAAATTAAATTTTATTCCACTGCTTATTTCTTTTACTTCGCCATAGTTGCAGGGTATCAGGAATTCCAGTGTGCCCTCGACATCAGCCATTGTATATAAAGGCAAAACTTCATTTTTGCCGGCCCTCTTTCCCTTTTTGTTTTTCCATTTTGCATCCATCTCCTGTATGCCCGCGCTGTCCCTCAGCATTACAGGCATTAAGTCGCAGGTGGCTCCGGTTGCATATATATTTCCCTTAAAGCCACCCTTTGCAAGAAGCGGCAATCTTCCGCTGTGGTCGATGTGGGCATGTGTGAGTATAACGAAATCTATACCTGACGCATCAAATGGAAGACGCTGGTCATCCTTTTCATCCTGCCCCTGCTGCATTCCGCAGTCTATAAGCAATTTTTTTCCGTTTGACTCCAGGCAATAACAGCTTCCGGTTACTTCCCTGGCAGCGCCATAAAATGTTAAATTCATATCCCCTCCACTTTCATATGATCTTGATGATTGCTGGCTTTAATTGATTGCTTTTATTCATATACTACTATTATCTAATTATTTATAACAGGTTATATATTGCTTTCTACAGTGAAATAGGGGGAAGATAAA
>CAYVWW010000088.1:0-5557 GCA_964455605.1 uncultured Actinomycetota bacterium
TTCGGGAACATATATATAAACTGGCTTTTCCAGATACCAACAAATATTTTTACAATTCTTATCGCTTATTTGATAATATCCGGTAGGTCAGAAAAAAAGTAAAGTATAGTAGAGTAAAGGCGCAAACTATATCAACGCTTCAACGATAAATCTTATTCCAAGGTAAAATAAAAATATGCTGCAGGCAGCAAGAATACTATTATAAATTTTCTGGTTGAAAAACCTTCGTCCGCTGTTTACAAGAAATCCTACGAATAGATACCATATGAAGTCCGCACTTATATGCCCTATGTAAAATGAAGAAACGCCTGCTATGTTAAACCGGGCACTTTTTAGAAGAAATGCAGCGCCGATGCTTATCCACCATATGGTCCAGTAGGGGTTTACTATACTTACTATAGCACCTTTTAGGACGGCAGTGCTTCCAGATTTGGCGTTGATTGTTTTTTGCTTTAATGCTGATTTGAAGTCTATGTTAAATCTCTTCTTAAAGATTGAAAATATTATATCAATTCCAAGATAAAGGAGAAAAATCCCTCCAAGGATGCCGATTATTTTAGTGACCAGTGTGTTGTCCAGCAATTTAAGTATACCCATAAAAAATCCTATTACGACTATAAGTTCCAGGAGGGCGTGACCCAGGACTATTAAAAAAGAAGCCCAGAACCCCTTTTTTGCCACTTCGCTTATAACAAGTGTAAGCATTGGTCCCGGTACGAGCGCTCCGGAAAAAGCGACCAGCATAGAACCAAAAAAGATTTGAATGATATTGTCCATTATCCTTTAACAACCTTATTTTCAAGTATTCCTATTTTATCGATTTCGCAGGTTATGATATCTCCGGGCGAGAGCAGCTTTTTCTCCTTCATAAAAATACCTACACCCGAAGGTGTCCCTGTCGATACGAGGTCTCCTGCTTCCAGCGTAATGGAGCGGGAGATGTAGGATATTAACTCGTAGGTTCCGAAAATCATGTCCGAGGTATTCCCGTCCTGTCTCAGCTCGCTATTCACATAGGATTTAAGATTGATGTTATCAGGGTCGGGTATTTTGTCTTTCCTTATGATAACCGGACCTATCGGGCAGAAAGTGTCAAAACTTTTTGCGCGATACCACTGCGATTCGTTTTTCTGTATATCCCTTGCCGTAATGTCATTTAAAATGGTATACCCATATATATAACCGGATATTTTATCTTCAGGGACATTTTTTATCCTTTTGCCTATTACTACTGCGAGCTCAACTTCGTAGTCAAGTTCATTTACCCCGGAAGGGTAAATTATATTTTCCCCGTTCTTTATGATAGAGCTTCTTGCCTTTGAGAAAAGGACAGGTTTACTGGGAAAGCGGCCATCCTGTTCTTTTATATGGGATTTGTAGTTCATCCCCACGCATATTATTTTACCGGGAATATAAGTATTGATATCTAGCTCAACAAGCATAACCTCTCCTTGATATTTGATAAAAAATCAATCAGTAATTTATTCTAATTATTTTACCAGTTTTTAGAAAAAATTTTATCTAAAGAATAACATCATTGGATACATTGACATAAGAAACCTTTTTAATAAAATGTATTGAAGCGGGCAGGAAATTGATAATTATAGTAAAATCATTAAGTCAAACAAAATTGCGGTCTGGCTTAAAGAGAAAGTGGTGTAAAAACAGATGAGTTACGTTGATAAGGGTGAAGATAATAAGAATGAGAACATCATAGAAGTTAGGAACCTTGTTAAAGAATTCAAGGGGTTAAGGGCTGTAGACAATATTTCTTTTTCCGTTAAGAAGAATGAAATCTTCGGTTTTCTGGGTCCAAACGGGGCAGGAAAAACTACAACCATAAATATGATATGCACCCTTCTATCAAAAACATCGGGCAGTATTACCCTGAACGGGTATAATATTTCCAAAGAGAGAAACGAGATAAGAAACTGCATAGGCATGGTCTTCCAGGACCCCAGTCTTGATGACAGGCTGACTGCGCTTGAAAACCTGTATTTCCATGGCCTTCTTTACAACATACCAAGGGCTGCTCTGAAAAAAAGGTCTGAAGAAGTGCTTGATATGGTTAATCTTACCGATAGAAAAAATAATCTGGTAATGACTTATTCAGGAGGAATGAGAAGAAGGCTTGAAATTGCGAGGGGACTTCTTCATTACCCTAAAGTGCTTTTTCTGGATGAGCCGACTATTGGTCTTGACCCCCAGACAAGGAATAAGATATGGGATTATATAATCAAACTTAAAGAGAACAGGGAAATTACGATTTTTTTAACCTCTCATTATATGGAGGAAACGGAGATATGTGACAGGATAGCCATAATAGACAGGGGTAAAATCATTGCCCTTGATACTCCCGAAAATCTTAAGAGTATGATTGGAGGAGATATAATAACCCTGACTTCGGAAGATAATATTAAATTAAAAAAATATATAGAAGATATAAATGGTATTGAAGTTCATGATGTCAAAGAAGAAAAGGTAAGGTTTGAGGTTAAAGACAGCTCGAGTTTTATCCCCGGGCTTATTAAGGACAGCCCTGTTAAGATTTTATCCATAACTGCAAGGAAGCCGACTTTAAACGATGTATTCCTTGAGCTAACCGGAAGGGAGATAAGGGAAGAAAGCGCAAGCACCAAGGATGGCATGAGAATGAGGATGAAAAGGAGAATGAGACATTGAAAAAGGAACTGGCAGGAATCTATACAGTATGGTTAAGAGATTTGAAGAGGTATTTTAGAGACAGGCCAAGGATGATAGGCTCCTTCGCGCAGCCGATACTTTTCCTTTTTGTCCTTGGCACCGGTATTGCGAGCTCATTCAGCGTTTTTGGGGATGGAGGAGGAGAGGAGTTTCTGGATTTCATGTTTCCGGGTATCATAGGCATGACTGTTCTTTTTACATCTTTTTTTAGCGCAATGTCAATAGTGTGGGACAGGGAATTCGGATTTTTAAAGGAGATTCTTGTAGCGCCTATTTCCAGGACTTCTATTGTTGTGGGAAAGCTGCTTGGCGGTTCCACTATCGCTATGATTCAGGGTTCGATAATACTGATGTTGAGCCCACTACTTGGGATACCTATAAGCTTCCTTATTTTTTTCAAGGTACTTGGTGTGATGTTTTTAATGGCAATGGTTATTTCCGGTATGGGTATTATGCTGGCTTCGGTCATTAAGACTATGCAGGCATTTCAGGTAATTACCAACTTCCTGCTTATGCCAATGTTTTTTCTTTCCGGTGCGCTGTTTCCGTTGAACCAGACTGTTGAATGGATGAATATCGTTTCCAGGGCCAATCCGCTCTCTTACGGCATTGATGCCATGAGGTTTGCGCTTTTAGGCGACGTCTCTCTGCAGTTGTATCCGATGTGGCTGGATATATCAGTGCTGGTATTCTTGATTATAGCATTTAGCGTAACAGGAGCCTGGTTGTTTAACAGGCAGGATTAGTAATAGAATTTTAATCCTTATCTCCAGATATAAACTTACCTTATAGATAGATTTAAATTTGAAGCAAAATCATGGATGAAATAAATTACAGGAGAGTTTTTGCTTCATTTAAAATATTTATAGCTTCCTGGGGGCTTATTGATAGAAGGCCTGCAAGCTTTTCTGTGCCGAGATTTCCAAGCTCTTTTACCATTATTATATTAGAGTCAAAAAGTTTTTCTTTTTGTTTATCGTTTATTGTAGGAAGAATACTTACCGGGTAGAGCTTTTTTGCCTCAATAAAATACTCGAGATTCTCAACTTCAGGATAGTGCCATGCAAGTATTTTTAATCCTACACAACGGGCATATTGTATCGCATCAGAGGTGCACTTAGTGTTTGTTACAAGCATTGCATCAATATTGCTGTTGGAAAACATGCCATTTTTTATGTGGGCTTTTTCTATATCGACAAACCTGCTGTTTATGTATAGAGCAGTTTTTACATCGGATTTTGTACCGTGCGAATTGTGATACTTGCACTCAATCAGATGCACTTCCCCCTCTTTTTTTGCTATGACATCAACTTCGTGCTCAACGCAGTAACCCTTGATTATCTGGCCCACTTTTGTGGAATAGCCATATTCGTTCAGGATTTTGGATATATATTTTTCAAAAATGAATCCTTCGGGTCCCATATCCATAATGGCTTTTTTAAGTGAGTATCTAATCGCAATTTTGGGTTCAAGTTTTTTTAGCTGGTCAAGGGTTTTATCATATATCTGGGTGGTACTCATATTATTTTTTATTTTTTTATTGATTTCCCTGACAGTTTCTTTTGCAAGGTCGGGGTTAGCGCCTGCTTTTATTATAGAAAGGCTTATTTTATCTTCGTCGTATGGCTCGACTTTACCGTCTGCTTTAACAATATTTTTTTTCATAAGTTTTTGTAAAAATAGTTAAATTTTTTTTAAGGTTAAATTATAACATTTTAGATGCTTGTTATTCCAAAAATTTTTTAATATTTACAATTTTTGATATAACTTTTACATAGTTAAGTTAATGCTATAATAATTAAGAATGATATTATACTGGATAGTTAGTATTACAGGGAATAGTCCGGCAGGAATTTTTAATTATGTTTTTTTGCAGAAGAAAAGAATCGGTAATGGCATCACTGGCTATTATGACAATGAAGGCGGCAGCCATAATACTTGTTAGTACTTTAATGTGGATTGTGTCTGTTTCCTGTGCAGAAAGTTCAGAGGCAACGGAAATGTACACACTGGCCGGTAAAAGTGGCAGCGTAATTACGATGCTGGAGGGTGTTTCTGCTGCCAGGGAAATAAATGAGATTAGCTCCCCTGACCAGGCATACCCCAATAAGCCCGGGAGCATGGATCCGGATATGGAAGAGGATTTAGCTGATGAGGAAATTATTGCCGGGGATGGCGTTAACGAAGATGGAGAAGAGGAAAATTTTCCGGAGGATAATTCCGTAGTTGATGAAGAAATACAGGAACAGGAAGGATGTGCCGGGATGGAAGAAGAAATCGTTGCCCCTGCGGAGGAAGATGATGCCACGGTCATTGATTATAATGATGCCGGTAGCTTCAGGATTGAAGTAGACCTATCAAAGCAGGCAACCTATATTTTTCACAAAGACGAACTTATAAAAGAGATGATATGCTCGGGCGGCACAGAAGAAAAGCCAACTCCTACGGGTGAATTCGAAACGACGCAGAAGGTTAGTTATTTCTGGTCGGATAAATATAATATGGGAGCTTATTACTGCGTAAGGTTCTACAAAGTGTATCTATTTCATAGTGTCCCTTTTGATGCAGATAATGTAATGATTGTGGAAGAGAATGAAAAACTTGGCTCTCCTGCCAGCCACGGTTGCATAAGGTTGGGGCTGGAAGATGCAAAGTGGATATATGAAATGCTGCCGCTGGGAGTAAGGGTGCTGATTTATTAGAGTCCGATACTGACAGATTTTTTTGAGTGCCAGCCGTAAAATTAATTATTATAAATATGTAGATAATAGCCGGATAGTGCATAAGCAGTGTATTTAAAAAAATTAGAATTAAAAAATTATAGGAACTACAGCCAGGTTAATCTTGATTTCGA
>CAYVWW010000089.1:0-5506 GCA_964455605.1 uncultured Actinomycetota bacterium
TTTTTTATCTGCGCTGTACTCATTCTTATATCCTTCAACCAGAAGACTATCCAGCTTTTCTTTTTTGTCCCTGTTTATTTTTTCAACTATTGCCTCGGCGATAAATTTGCTTTTATTTCCATAAACTTCTATCGCCTCAGCTACTCTTTCCGGTATGGTAATATTTAATCTTTTCATTTCAGTATTTTTAAGATTATTTTATTATTATTATTTTAAAGCACTATAAATACTCATATTTAACACACTATATTATACATATTATATTGTGTATAATCAATACACTAATTTAAATCCCTGCATTCCTTAACAGCCCGGAATGCAGGGTAGCCGTAATGGGCTTCAATATTTCTCGGTTCACTCATACATTTTACAAATTTAATTCTACCGTAAAGAGTAATTAGACCAGAATACAGTTTTCAGCAGAAATGATTTCTAAGAAACAATTTTTTATGAATTAAAACCTGTTATTTTAATTCTGTTATTTAATTATCTATCCTGTAAAATTATGCTTGGCGATAAAGATACTGACCAAATTATCATCCGGAGGATTTTAAATAATGGAAACAAAAAAACGCCTGATTAAATACCGGACAATATTATTTATTATTTCCCTGTGCATTTTTTTTCTTCTCAGCTTTCTATTTATATCTTGCAAAAGAGAACCAGAAAATACAGCCGGATCCAGAATATTACCGGAAGATGAAGCTCGCACTGCTCCGGAACAAAGCACTCCTGCTCTGGAAGAGATGATTGGCCAGATGTTAATCATCGGCTTCAGGGGAACTGAAGTAAGCAGCTCTTCTAAAATAATACAGGACATTAATGAATATAATATCGGAGGAGTTGTACTTTTTGATTATGACGTGCCCTCTAAGAGCTTCCCCAGAAACATACTCAGCCCGCAACAATTAAAAAAGCTAACCGGAGATTTAAAGAAATTAACCTACAGCAACCTTATTATTGCCATTGACGCAGAAGGTGGTTACGTAAACCGGCTGAAAGAAGAATACGGCTTTATAGAGATAAAAAGCGCTGCTGAAATGGGAGAAGGCGACCCCGAAGATACTTATCTGGAGGCATCCCGCCTCGGGAAGGAGCTGGACTCTACGGGTATCAATCTTAACCTGGCGCCGGTCGTTGATGTCAATACAAATAAAGATAATCCGGTAATAGGAAAGATAGAGAGGTCCTTTTCTGATGACCCGCAAAAAGTATACGAGCATGCAGCCGCATTTATTGATGCCATGCACGGATACGATATTATTACAGCGATAAAGCATTTCCCCGGCCATGGAAGTTCTGCCGGGGACAGCCACCTGGGGCTTACGGACGTTACCCGGACATACAATGAAGAAGTGGAGCTTTTACCATATAAAAAACTTATTGAATGCGGCAGGTTAGATATAATTATGACCGCACATATTATGAATACGGATATCGACCCGGAAAGCCCGGCAACCCTATCGCCCATATTTCTTGATGGCATACTTAGAGACGAGCTTAATTATGATGGTATGATTATCTCTGACGATATGCAGATGGGCGCAATTACTTCTCAATTCGGATTTGAAGAAGCTATTATAAAAGCAGTAAATGCCGGCTGTGATCTCCTGATATTCTCAAATAACGGCTCCGAATATGACGAAGACATTGCCCGGAAAGCAGCCGGGGTAATTAAAGAAGCAGTAGATGAAGGCAAAATAACAGAAGCCCGGATTACCGATTCTTACAAAAGAATAAAAGAGCTAAAAGAAAAGTATGGTACTTAGAATATACCCCCCTGCTACTGCGTTTTTTTACCCTCAATCCGTAATTATCATTCAACTGAAATGTTTATCTCGAATGTTTCCAGTGGCTCTTCCTCTTCTTCCCAGGGTCTTTCATAATTTAATATAATAGCAGTATCCCCACTGGCCAGAGCTTTAAAAGTAAAAATCTCATGGCCTCCCGCTCCAACCAGCTCCTCATCTTCCTCTGACTGCACATACTCAGAACCAACCATGGAAACTATAGAAGTGTCTGTCTTTTCATTAAGAATCCAGCCATACCCCGTGGTCGGATTTGATTCAAGCTTAATGACAACCTCCTCATCTATTCTCAGACTAATACTGTCGCCGTTGTTTTTATCTGTAAGTGTATCACTTCCAGTCTTACAGCCACCCAGAGCCATAGTTACAATCAATGCCACCACTAAGATAAAAACAATTTTTTTCATACTTTCAAATTCAAACATCTCGCTCCCCCCGCTTTAATATTACCAATTACCAAATTTATTCAATCAATAATATATATTCGTATTTTTATATCTTTCCGCAGGGTACAGGCAAAAGAATATTTCTACCGCTAAAAGTTTTACCCACCGATTTTACCAGTGCATTCCAGACCCCGTTTAAGCACTATTATATATGCTATAAACGCAATGCCATAGCGATAAATGCTTAAACACTAACCATTATATCGTCCCTCTCAACTTTTACTTCATAAACAGGGACGTTCCTTGTTTTTAATTTCAACATACCTATTTTGGGTCCCGAAACGCATTCCCCTGTGGTCACGTCAAACTCCGCACCGTGCACCGGGCATTTAATTATCTTTCCTTCAAGCTTGCCCTCTGACAGATCTCCTCCCATATGGGTACATCTCCTGTTGATTGCATAATAGCCGCCATTGTAATTAATAACCAGTATCTCCATCCCACCAGATTCTAATGGCTTCATTTCTCCTTCAGGAATTTCGTCTTTCGTTGCAATTTTTAAAAAGCTCATCTACGGCCTTCCCTTCAGATTAATATTAATGGTTTAAGTATAGTTAAATCTTATAAATATTTAAACTCATTATCCGTTTAAAACATCCTCACAGAAGAACCATGAAACATTATCAAAAATTAAATGTCCATTTATAATGACGGATACGGAAAATTATTAAGAGTTTTAAAAAACCAGTAATAAAAACCTAATAATAAAAGTATAAAAAATATTTTTTTATTTTCTTTTTGTAATATATAATGTTTCTTAAATACAAAAAATACCAACTAAAAAAGTGGAGGTAACAATGAACGATGTCGCTAATAATGACAGCCCAAGCGGTCTCTCTATCGCCGCACTGGTAACCGGCATTCTTGGAATGGGAATCGTCCCGATTATCCTCGGAGCAATTGATATGTCAAAGATAAAAAATGGGACATCAAGCGCCAAAGGAAAAGGTTTTGACATTGCTGGTATAGTGCTTGGAGCACTTGGTATATTAATCTGGATAATATTTGCTATAATCTGGGCAGTTACCTTAAGTTCTGTATTACTTTATTCATAATAGTTTCCGGGTAAACTGTTCCTACTATTATTTAAATAAATTAAAAACAGATGTTTTTAATTTTGCAATGTTGCGTGTGTAAAAAATAAAAAGGCATTAAATTTTAATGCCTTTTTATTTTTTTATTAACAACTAATTAATAGCTATTAATTATTAACATATAAAAAACTCAAACAAACGTACTTTATCTATATCTATCTAACTTTCTCCTTTAGACCTTTTCCTGCAACAAATTTAGGTACTTTGCATGCTGCAATCTTAATTTTTTCTCCTGTACGGGGATTCAGGCCAGTTCTTGCTTTTCTATTGGATACCTGAAAGGTTCCAAAACCTACCAGAGACACTTTGCCTCCTTTTACCAGAGCATTTGTTATAGAGCTCTGCATAGCATCTACTACGCTGGCAACATCTTTTTTTGAAAGACCGGTTTTGCCGCTTATGTCACTAACTAACTCCGCTTTATTCATCCCTCTGTCTCCTTTCTTTAATAAAATAAAAGCACTTATTTTATACCCTTTTTACAAGACCTTGTTACGAATTAACCCCCAACTCAAATAATTTGATTATTTAATTATAATATTTATAATTAATTTAACAATCAAATATTTATTATTTCATCCACTAGAATATTCGTTTAAAATTATACAACTAAACTTTTATTATTATCAGATATTATATAACGTTTTTCTTATTTTTGATATATTTTAAGCCAAATTTTATAATTCCCTTAAAATAATACTTCCTGCTATCTATCCTTTAAGATAAATATTTATAACTTCGTCTAATAATTCCAGTGCTTCTTCCCTCGGTCTCTGGAAAGTATTCCTTCCTATTATCGAGCCAAAACCTCCGCCTTTATTTATCTGCCTTATTTCCTCTAATGCTGCTTCCTTTTCTTTTGCAGGTCCACCTGAGAATATAACAATCCTCTTTCCGTCAAATGCGCTCTGTATTACGTGCTTTATTCTTTCTTCCAGGGTGCTTATCGGAATATTATATTTATCGTAAACCTTCTTTGCCTCTTCGAGCTCTATATGCTCTGTTGGCGGCTTTACTTTTATGAGGTGCGCGCCTAACTGAGCGGCTATCTGTACTGCATATGCCACAACATCGACAGCAGTTTCACCTTTCTTTGAAAGACCTGAGCCTCTCGGGTATGACCATATAACTACAACCAGACCTTTATTCTTGGCTTCAAGCGCTATCTCTCTTATTTCTTCATACATCTGTTTAAAGTGTGTGCTGCCCGGATAAATCGTAAACCCCACTGCGACACAACCAAGCCTCAAGGCATCCTCCACACATGAAGTCAAAGCAGGTATTGGGTCTGGACTATCACTCAATAAATCATGGCTATTAACTTTCAGGATAAGTGGAATCTGCGCTGCGTATTCCCTTGCCATTGATTGTATTGAACCAAGCGGCGCAGCATGCGCATTAAGACCGGCATCTATTGCAAGCTTTACATGATAATTCGGATCATAACCAGGAGGATTCGGTGCAAAACTTCTTGCAGGTCCGTGCTCGAAACCCTGGTCAACAGGCAGAATTACTGCCTTACCCGTACCTGCCAATCTCCCGTGCATAAGTATGCTATATAGATTTCTAATAACGCCGGGGTTCTCGCTATCGTACCAGGAAAGTATTTCTTTTATTCTTTCGTTCATGTCAATCCCCTAAAAAAAGTTAATAATTTATTAGTAGTTATTATAAGATTTAACATCTAAATAGTAAAACGAATCTTTAGCATGCAGATATTAACCTGTTTTATGTATTTGACTATAAGCACAATTAATATATAATATACCTTAAAGTAGCATAAGAATATTCTTTAACTTATAACTCATGCAGGGAGGAAAAATAAAAATCTATAAATTAAAAAGAAATACTGATCAGGCAAGGTATAGGTCCCTCATATTTTTCATTTTATTTATCCTGATATTGATATGCTTCCCCTTACCAATTCATGCAGATACAGACTACAGGGTACCGTTCTTAATACCTCTCGAAGGTGAGGTCCTAACAGAGTTCCGGGAGAGCTATTTTGATTCAGAAAAAAACAAATATTTTAAACATACAGGTATCGATATAGAAGGCAAATTGGGCCAGAATGTAATTGCATCAGGTAACGGAGTAGTAACCTATTGCGGATTCTCACCTACTGGTGGCAGGACTATCGTAATAAGGCATAATGACA
>CAYVWW010000090.1:0-5489 GCA_964455605.1 uncultured Actinomycetota bacterium
CTTTGCAGATAAAAACATAACAGAAATAAGCTGCCATGGATATGGAGCAGCTTCCCTGTTCCCTGACTTAAAAACAGTAATTGATATTGGTGGGCAGGATAGCAAGGTTATAAAGCTTGATAACGGAAATCCCGTAGATTTCCTCATGAACGATAAATGTGCTGCAGGAACAGGAAGGTTTCTTGAAGTTATGGCAAACGCCCTGGAAATATCGCTGGAAGAGTTTGCTGCTATCTTTATTAATACTGATGATATGGTTGAAATAACCTCTACCTGCACCGTTTTTGCCGAATCTGAAATAGTATCACTCATAGGGCACGGTGAGAATAAAAATAAAATCATAAAAGGCCTGATATATTCAATCGCAGATAGAATAACCTCAATGGTTGAAAGAGTCGGTCTTGAGGAGAAGGTATGCATGACTGGAGGAGTGGCAAAAAATCTTGGTGTCGTGAAAGCACTGGAAGAAAAACTGGGAACAAATATAAATATTCCGGATGAGCCCCAGATAACCGGGGCACTGGGAGCTGCATACCTTGCACGTAAAATTGGCTAATCATTATGAAATATTTTTACATACTTTTTTTATAGAGATTCCCGGAAAGAAAAGGCTGGACACTAAAAATTGATAATAAAAAATCCCGAGTTATTTTTTACCATGGCTTTCGCTTTAGGTTACTTAACATCTCGGGATCCATCCCTAAAACTTTTCTAGGGGACTTTCCAATTCCTTCTTACTTTCTACTTTCTTTCGTCTGTAAATTTCAATTATCCTTGAAAGTTGCCCTCTGTTTTAAGGATATTTCCAATATATCAAAAAAGAATTTTATGTCAATAAGAAATTAAAACTTTTTTAAAAAATTTTCATTAAATTATAATAGATCTCTTATTTTATAGTAAATTCTATATTCTTTTTAATAAAGAATGCCAGTAAAAAATAAATTATACCGGAGAAGCAAAACCGGATAAAGCAAAAGATATTATCCTTAATAAAGAATCCCCAAAAATATCTCTTGTATTTGAATATAGGAACTTATTAAAGTATAATAGCGGAATCAAAAGGAGATTCAAATGACAAACAAAATTGTTTCTACGGGAAGAGGCGGAGTAGGAAAATCAACATTTGCTTCAATTGTAGCCAGGTATCTTAATCCTCCTATGCTTCTAATCGACCTTGACCCTGACCAGAGCCTTCCCGATATGGTTGGTGTAGACCTGGAGGAGGAAAAAGTTGAAACCGTATCAGGTGCCCTCAATAAAATTCTTGAAGAGAGAAAAGCCAATCCAGGCCTCGCAAATATACCAATCCATGAAAAGATGTCATACATGCTCCAGACCGAGTGCCTTTATGAAGATAAAAAATTTGACCTTATAGCGCTGGGGACCAAACTTACTGCAGGTTGCTACTGCGCTCCCGACGATATACTAAAGATGAATATACCCCGCCTTGCAGAGAAATATGCAAATGTTATAATCGATTCTCCGGCAGGTCTGGAGCACCTGAACCGGAAGGTATTTTCGGAGATAGATGATTTGTTTGTCATACTTGACCCTTCGTCAAAATCCATAAAACATGTGGGCAGGGTCGAAGCGATAACCAGGTCAATAGAGATTAAATACAATCATCTTTATCTTATAGGAAATTACAGGTTTGATGAAGAACTTGAAAGCTCAATTAGGAGTACATCCGGAATTTATCTGGGAAAAATAGAAAAAGACGATAACGTAGAAAAATACAATCTCGAAAGAAAGTCGCTTCTTGAGCTGCCCGATGATTCACCTGCCTGCATATCTGTAAGGGAGATATTGAAAAAAGCAGGTTACCTGAAATAAATTTGAAAAACTTAATTTGTAAATTCAGTTTTTAATTTATATAAAATCCCAGCTTACCCATTCTGGCTATAACCAAACAAATCTACCTGCTCAAGCTGCCGGCATTATACCAGAGTTATATTTATTATTAACAACCAGCAAGTTGGACCCCTAAAAAGATTCAGGGTAATTATTATACCGGCCTCAATGTCCCTGCAAATACAAGCCATGCCAGAAGTGATTTTGCTACAAGACTTAAAACGATATAGCCCCTCTCCCCATAAAGATAATCACGCCATTTTCCTATTTTCTTATACTGCAATACCATATTAACCGGGAAAGTATTAAATAGCACAAAATAAGTCCCGAATATCGCATAAACAAACCATGGTATCTGGCTAAGAGTTCCGGAAGTATTAACTGCAGAACCAATAAAATATAAAAGTATTACTACCCATGGTATCGCGCCGGCAAAGCTTCCTATTATAAAGGCAGCCCAGTTAATCTTTTCCGTTGTCTGGTTATGTATCTCCATCATTAGCCCCATAAGATTCATGGTTGCATTTAACCCTACTATCAGTACAATAGTTGCAACATCATATGCGCCAAACAACATTGAGATTATTACTATCATTACTGAAGAACTCAATGCATACTCGAACCACCTGAAATAATTTATGCCCTTTGACAGCCTTGAATTATAAAATTTGTTAATACCGGGAAGTATTACCAGAAAATGAGCTATAGCGGAAAGGAAAAGAAATACCGAAACCATAACACCAATAGGGATATTACCTATTGCTTTAGAATCAAGCACAAGTCGGCCTATGCTTTCATCATAGCTCTGAAAATAGTAAATGACAGGGAGTTTAAAAGCTTTTATATTTGTTACTGTAAGGCCTGCGACCAGCATAAACGCCGCCTGTATAAAATGCAGCGCAGCCATTACCCCGTTAAACTTCCTGAGATAACTGAAAGAAATTCTCGACTGACTAATTTCCTGACTGACCATTCCCCCACCTCCTGAATAATATTAATAATAGTCAAATTACACTGTTCGAAACAATAATAAGTCTAATAAAATTATAATACAATAATTAGAAAAATAATTTTTTCTAAAATTGTTTTTTTTAGATTATTTATGTAATAATTAAGAATTATATATCAGCCAGATTTAAGTTAATCGTTTTTATAAAAAAAATATAATCTTAACGAAATGGCACAGATGGCATTACTTGAAACTAAAAATTTAACTTTTGCTGTTAATGGAAATACACTTCTTGATAACATTAACCTGAGTCTTGATAAAGGGATGACATACGCAATTGTCGGACCAAATGGTGTAGGAAAGACTACATTAGGGCACACGATAATGGGGCTTGAGGGCTACAGGGACTTTGATGGCGATATACTTTTTAAAGGTAAATCAATAAAAAACCTGGATATTTATGAACGGGCAACTCTGGGAATTACTCTTGCGTGGCAGGAGCCTGCGAGGTTTGAAGGTATAAGTATCGAAAAATTCATCAGTTCCTCGGGGAAAGGTATCTCTCCTGATGAGGTATCTGAAATTCTAAAAGACGTCGGTCTTGACCCGGAAAGTTACCGTAACCGTAATGTGGACAAAAGCTTGAGCGGCGGTGAGAGAAAAAAAGTAGAGCTGGCATCAATACTCGCAATGAAACCGGAGTTAGTTATTCTCGACGAGCTTGACTCGGGGATCGATACGGAAACGATTGAAAACATTTTTAAGGCTATTAAATATTTAAAATCCGGTGGCTCAACAATAGTTTTAATAACGCACAGCCAGTATGTTCTGAAACAGTCAGAATATGCCTTCCTTATGTGTCACGGAAAGATTCTAAAGGAAAACAAAGTGTCCGAAATAAATAAATATTTTAAAAACAAATGCCTTCCATGCGGGCATAAAAATGAGCCGGAATAATAGGCGGTATAAAGAACTATGGAAGATATTATAAAACAGGCAGGAATATCGGATGTTCTGGATAATGAAAAAATAGCAAGCCTTATTGTTAACAAAGACAGGGTAATAAGCAAGAACACCGTTCCAGGTCTTATTGTAGATACAGGTGAAATAAAAGACGGAGTAAAAATAGATATTACCCTTAAAGACAACGTAAACATCAATATGCCCGTCCATCTTTGCTTCGGGGTAACCGATAAAAAGGCAATACAGAAAATAATATTAAAATTAGCCATAGGAGAGAACTCTTCTATTTCTATTTATTCTCATTGCGTCTTCCCGTATGCGGAAGATGTAACCCATGCAATGGACGCTGTTATAACAGTCGGGAAAAATTCAAAATACTCATATTTTGAAAGGCACATACATAGCGAAGAGGGAGGAATTACAGTTATACCGAAAGCTATTGTTACACTTGAAGATAGCGCAAGGTACAAATCCGAATTTGAACTCATGAGAGGCAGGGTGGGACGCATCGATATGGATTACGAGGTTTCCTGTAAGAGCTACAGCGTTATGGATATGTCTGTAAGGATAAACGGCAGGGGTAATGACATAATTAATATAAAAGAGGCAGGTAATCTCATAGGAAATAATGCAAGAGGCGCCCTTACATCAAGAATTGCAGTAAGAGATAACGCAAGCGCCAATATTTATAACAAACTAATAGCCACAGCCGATTACGCAAGGGGGCATGTCGACTGCAAGGAAATCGTCAGGGATAATGCCACGGCCAATGCAGTTCCGGTAGTTGAAGTAAAAAATCCCAGGGCCCATATAACCCATGAAGCTTCGATTGGGAGCGTTGATTCCAAGGAGCTTCAGACCCTAATGTCCAGGGGGCTTAATGAGGAACAGGCGGTAGAACTGATAATAGATGGCCTTCTGAGCTGATTTAATTTTAGCCCGGGGCGCTATACCGTATCAGCATGTATAGAAATCATTTTTATTTTAATTAAGAATAATATAGAATAATCATTATTTTATTGGCATTTTATATAAAAGCTCACTGGCAACTGGCAACATATTAATTATTATGGAATTAGAAAATAAAAAATACCGGCTTCTTTTTTATGGATTAATAATCGGGGTATCATTTGATATCTTATTTTATGACAAAACCCTCGGCATTTCTTACTTAATCTTCATTATCCTGGCTATACTTATATTCCTTTTTACTTTCAAGGGCTCATTAAAAAAATTGAATAATATAATGTGGTTTTTTGCAATCCCCATATTATTGCTTTCTGCTACTTTCTTTATTTACTCCAACCAGGTGCTGAAGATCTTAAATTTTCTGATCGTTCCCGTCCTGGTAATAATGCTTGGTGTCCTTGTCACTGGGGTAAATAAATCCAACTGGCCGGACATTAGATTTACCGTGGACATTGTAAAAAGAATTTTCGTGCCCCTTTTCTTCATACACAAACCATTCCTGGCATTATCCAGAATGGATACCTCCGGGAACAAAGAAGGCAGGAGCAGGGTTCTACCAAAAGTATTGCTGGGCATACTGATTTCAGTACCGATACTGGCACTTATTATATGGCTCCTTTCTTCTGCAGATATCATATTTAAGGACCTTTTCCTGAACATTCCCGTATCAAAGATAATAAAGCACTTTCTTGTAATAATTATATTTTCAGTTTATTCCACCTGTTTTTTATGGTCCCTGGTAAAGGCCTACGATGAA
>CAYVWW010000091.1:0-5481 GCA_964455605.1 uncultured Actinomycetota bacterium
ATGGTTTCCGATAAGCTTGGTATAAAAGTTATAAAGACGAACCTCACTATAGTCGAGCTTATCCCCGGAAAAGAAGGCGTGGTAAAAAGCTCCGAGGAAAGTGCCGGGGAAAGTGAAACTAAAAGCGAGTTCGAGGTTTCCGAAGAAACGGATGACGAAGAAGAAACAGACAAAGATTAAATAGCTTTGCATTGCGGGCTTAGTATAGTGGTAATACGTGAGCTTCCCAAGCTCAAGAGGCGGGTCCGATTCCCGTAGCCCGCTCCATAGTGATCTACAATAAATGAAGAGAAATATAATTCGATTGCAAGTGATTGTATTTGTTTAAATTTATTTAGAAATAATTCCGTAAAAGTGTATAGTGTAATTATCGCAGCTATGGGAATTTAGAAATCGGGCCATTCTTGAAAGGAAGTGTGAGATATGACAGATGTACTATCGGAACTTGATAAATATATACCTGAAGGCAATCCTAGAAAATGGGCGAAGCTTTCCAGCGATATTGATTTTAGGAGACTTCAGCTAACTCTTTTAAAGGAAATATTAATCGAGCTTAGACAAATTAATGCCAAGTGATAGATGTTGCATGAAAACCTGTTAGAAATCATTAAAAAAGGTAAAGGCAACTCTCTTGTGATTGGAGCTCCAGGTTCAGGTAAGACGCATACACTTGTAGAGCTGGTAAGGTACCTTGTTAATACGGAAAAAGTAGACCCCGGGAAGATACTCATTTTTTGCTTCAACCGAAGGTGGTCGAAATCAATAAGAGAAGAAACGGCATCTTTAATTGGAAGAAGCATACCGGAAATCCCGATAGAAACATTTCATTCCTTTTGTACGAGATTCATAGCGGAATCAAAAAATTTTTTATACGGTGCAAAACCTGGCAATAATAACTCGTCCGGAGATGAAAGTCAGGATAATCCTTTCGGAGGCCTGGAAATACTTAATTCAGTTCAGCAATGGGATTTTCTTAAGGGGATTATTAAAAAGCTTGAACCTAAAAAATATCCCAGAACCCTTAATTACGTAAGCAGCAACCATTTCATGGAAAGCAGCTTTGTCCAGGAGGTTTTTGATTTTATACTGAGAGCCCAGGAAAATTTAATTACGCCTTCAGAGTTATCAGATAAATTTACGCCATTTTTTAATCCGCTACTTTCAGAGCTTACAGGTATTTATTCAAGGTATTTAAAGGAACTCAGGAAATACAACTTTTACAATTACGGGATGTTGCTTACGGAAGCAGTTGATATATTAAAAAAGCATGGGGAAATAAGGGATTATTACAAGAGTAGGTACGAATATATAATTGTTGATGAATTGCAGGAAATAAATAAAGCCCAATACGAAATTATTAATCATATATCAGATTCCAACTGTTTCTTTTTTGGAAACGATGACCAGTCAATATATGCTTTCAGGGGATCTACGCTTGATATTTTTAAATCTGTTTATTCTAATCTAAGTTCGGATAATATACATATTTTAAGAGAAAACCATAGGAGCGACGGTATTATAGTAGAAGCGTGCTCAAGATTTATTAACCTGGTGGGAAACAGGATACAAAAAGAAATTCCTGTATCTGATTATAATGGGCGTGGAGAATTGCAGGTTAAGAGTTTTCAGACCCTTCTTGAAGAAGCTAACTTCATATGCAACAAAATTAATTATCTGTTTTTTAATAGGGGCGTAAAACTTGAGGAAATGGCGGTGATAATCAAGGGTTCCGGTTACGAAACACATATTCTCGAGAGTGCCCTTTTGCGAAATAAGATCCCCTTCGTGAGAAGGGGGACAAGAAGCCTCCTTGATAACGGCATTGTTAAATATCTGCTTAACTTAATGAGATTTATGGTTGCATTAAAGGGAACAGAGAGTCCGGAGGAAGAAATAGACGCTGGCAAAAGCAGTGAAAAAGAGAGTAGCAGCAATGGCGTTACTGATAAATCATATATTAAGATTGATAGTATCCTGAAGGAAATAATGCTGTCCGGTACCATAAGTATAGAGCCGTTGTTTTTTAAGAAAATGGAGGACTCTTATGGTTGTAAAAATGGCAGTAACGCAGAAGGCTTTAACAATTTATGGGAGTACTTTAAAAGTTTAAGCAAAATTAAAAAAAGAAAGGGAAATAAAAATTCGGTAATCACTAAAATTTCGGATTTTACAACGGCCGTAAATAATTTAATAAAAATAATGGAAGAAAGTGATGCATTTGAATTTTTAATGGTTCTTATACGTGACAAAAAGGTAGGTGTTTTAAAAAAGTTGACGGCTGACGGGGCTGGCGGTGCTGATAATAAAAACGACTGGAATAACTTGAGTGATTTCTTGAGAAATGTTAAGGATTTCAGTTCAAAAAATGAGCAAAACGGAGTTGAATCATATATTAATTTTATTGACAACATTATTGAAAGTAAATTTACTGAAGAAATTGAAGAAAGCACGGGGGATCTGGTCCAGCCGGGTTCGGTTAATATAATGAGCTTCCACCAGTGTAAGGGGCTGGAGTTCAGAACAGTGTTCATACCATTTATTAATAAAAATTATATACCTGCGAAATTAGTTTCTACGCAGGCATTCGATATGCAGATTTTTAATTATTTGAATGGTACCGGAAAGCTTGAACCAGGGGAACTAAAAAGAGAGCACCTGTACGGTGAGATGAAGCTTTTTTATAACGGAATTACAAGAGCGAAAGAGTATCTGTACGTTACTTCCAGCAGCAGGGTAAAATCAATAATTTTTGAGGAAATAAATGCTATCTCTGGAGAGCTGAACCGTGGGTATAAAAAATTAAGTAGCAGGATTGAAAGTGCAAATGCGAAAAAAAGAAGTAAGGTGGAGAGTGTATCAGGGGATGAGGATGCCGGAATAAGGGGGATAGAAAGAATGCCGTATTTTGACTTGAACAATCTCTGGCTTGTTAGAAAGAGGGCAATGGTAGCTGCTTACAGGGCAGGTAGGGGACTAAGATTCGATAGCGCGGGATATATGAGAAATATTGCTATTTTAAGCAGGTTTTACCACCCGCAGGAATGGTGGAATTTTATTAAACCTACTGAGAATAACAAAAATCCCTTTGATTTTATCCCGGTATCATTTTCGCATAGCAGTATAGGAACTTATATCGATTGCCCGTTCAAATACAAGGTAAGGTATTTTTTTGACCTGGAAGAAGAAGAGAACCTGGCCCTCAGGGTTGGTAAGATTTATCACAGCATAATAAGGGAATTTTTTGAGAGTAAAGACGGGTATAGCAGGGATAAGCTTCTAAAGTTGGTAAGTGAGGCATTTGATAGAATCGATTTCGGGTATGAGTTTGTCAGGAGGAGCCTGAGAAGCAAGGCGCTGGAACAATTTGAAAATTTTTTTGATAATTTGATGCCTGAGAATCCCGATAGGGCAATAGTTGAGAAGAAATTTTCATTTAAGCTTGATGGAGAAAAAATAAATGGAAGGATAGACCAGATAAATATTGTGGACAAAGATAATATTGAAATAATAGATTATAAGTCCGTCTCGGGTCATTATAGCGATAGGGAGCTTAAAGAGGAATTACAGTTAAAATTATACAGAATGGCTCTTGATCTTAGTGATGACTTGAAGGAATTCAGGGGCAAAAATGTGAAGATGAAATATATATCTCTGGGTAATATAAAAAAACCGGTGTCAACTCTGCCTGATGAATATTACGATAGTGGCGCGTTAAAAGAAATATTAAAAGAAAATATCTCTAAAATTAAAATAGGGAAATTCGGTCCCGAACCAAAAGATTATAATTCATGCTTAAACTGCGGGTTTAAAGTATTATGTCCTGATTATTATGGCAAAAAAGATTAAGGAAACAAAAGAACAACTGAATATAATTAAAAGCAAGGCTGATGTTAAAAGGGTTATAGCATGCGCGGGCTCGGGTAAAACCATGGTTCTGACAAATAACATTATCGATATTTTAAAAAGTGGAGTATGCGGGCCCGATAAGATACTTGCTATTACTTTTACCAGGAATGCCGCTGAAAATATAAGGTTAAGGGTTAGGGAAAATATAAAAAGGAAAATTGATTCCGAAGCGATAGATATATTCACTTTTAATTCTTTTGGCAATGAAATAATAAGCGAGAATAGCTTTGAATTGGGTCTGGGAAAAAATTTTACCCTTATAAATAACAGCAGGGCATGGCAGATATTATATGAAATATTTAACAGGTCCGAACTGGAATATCTGGAAGCAGGCAAGCAGGTAGGGAAGTTCGTGCAGGGATTGCTTGATTACATAGAAAGCTTGAAGAATAATCTGATATCTGCTGATGAGCTTAAAAGATATCTTCAAAATTACCATGAGATTCTTTCATGTTATAAAAGCAAAGCACTAAGAAAAAAAGAAGAGGAGATGGTAGTTATCCAGAAGGAATTATATGGCATCTACAGGGAATATGAAAAGGAGAAGACGAGAAGTAACTACATAGATTATGCCGACCAGGTATTCATGCCATATTTCCTGTTAAAGAAAAAGAAGGCGATAAGGGCAAGATACCAGCAGAAATACAGATATATTTTTGTCGATGAATTCCAGGATACAAATATAGCGCAGGCGCACCTGCTTTCAATGCTTTACCTTCCGGGACATAATAAAATGACAGTGGTTGGTGACGATGACCAGGGGATTTATTCCTTCAGGGGAGCATCTGTTGAAAATATATTGAATTTCCATGATTTTGAGAAGTTTAAAGACAGCCAGGTTAGTAATTTCTACCTTAGCACGAATTTCAGGTCGGGTGAGGAAATTGTCAGTGCAGCAGCCAGTGTTATTTCTTTAAATAAAAATCGTTTTAACAGGGAATTCAGGTCCGGGGACAGCAGCATGAAGTCAGAAGTAGCTTTTTACTACAAAAAGACCCATACAGAAGAAGCAGAGGAAATAGCGAGAAATATAAAGTATCTTTCAGCCAGGGGGGTTAAATTAAAAGAAATAGCGATACTTGCCAGGAAAAAGAAGTTTAAGAGTATCATAGGGGAGCTTGAAAAAAATAATATCAAATTCGAGCTGGTAGGAGGCAAGAATTTTTTCTTTGAGCCGGAGATACTATTTATCATCTCATGGCTTAATGTTATTGAAAATATGAATGACGAGCTATCAATGGTGTATATCCTCCAATCAGAGAAATATAAAATTTGCGACAGGGATATATTTTATATCAAAAGAGACACCCTGAATCCGGATAAAAATATAAAGATTATCGATGGAATAATTAACTCCGGTAAGAATCCCAATGTTAGCAGGGAGGCAAAGAGAAGGCTGGCTAATTTTTTGGAAAGCTATAAGCTTTATGTAAGCAAGTCGGGGGAAATGGAGCTAAAGGAGCTGATTAGCCTGATAATAGATGATTCAGGGATTATTAATGAGTTGAAGTCAGTATTTGGTTCTACTTACAGGAAATAGTTAAATAATATCGAGAGTCTTATAAGAGTTGCTTC
>CAYVWW010000092.1:0-5460 GCA_964455605.1 uncultured Actinomycetota bacterium
TCATTCTGGGGGATTTCTCTTACCTTGCCAAACATTTCCGAGCTTGAAGCCTGATAAAACTTCACATCCCTGTTCATTAGCCTTGCAGCCTCAAGGACCCGAGTTACTCCCAGGCCCGTAAACTCTCCTGTTAGCACCGGCTGCTTCCATGATGTCGGCACGAATGACATTGCGCCAAGATTATAGATTTCATCAGGTTGTGATTCCTTGATAGCGTCTATAATCGATAACTGGTCAAGAAGGTCCGCCTGAACAAAATTGATTTTATCTTTTATTTGCTCTATCCTATCAAAATTCTCAACCGATGAACGCCTTATCATTCCATAAACCCTGTAACCCTTTTCAAGTAGCAGCTCCGCCAGGTAAGACCCATCCTGGCCGGTAATTCCTGTTATAAGCACATTTGACATTATTGCTCCTCTCAAATTTAAAAAAATTATCGGCTATACTATCCTGCCGCATAGCCAGGTTAAAAGTTAATACTCTCTTCCTGAATGCTTGAATTTATGCCAATCTTTATACCATTTCTTAATATATTGTTTTTACCTATACTGCTATTATCGCCAATTACCGAATATTCCTCTACTGTAACGTTATCCCCTATATCCACATTATTCGATATTATTGCCCTTTTTATATGGCATTTTTTCCCTATTATGCAATTGTTAAAAATAACGCTCTCAGATATTTCCGCCCCTCCCAATATGGTACAGTTGTTACCAATTATAGTCAGGGGCATTATTTTAGCATTTTTCTCTATTTTTGTTCCATCACCAATAACCACCGGTCCAGAAACAAAATTACTCTCTGAATATTCTGAGCCCGTTCCTGCATATATACCTTTCATTACTTCCCTGCCGGGAAATTTAAATTTCATCTTTTTGTACAGCACATCCAGGTTAGCCGTCAGGTATTTACGGGGCGTTCCCACATCAAGCCAGTATGAATTAAAAACATAACCAAAAATTTTATACCCCTTTTCCAGGAGACCCGGGAAAAGCTGCCTTTCAAAAGAATAATTTTCACCTTCCGGCACACCCTTAAGGACACGTGGCTCCATAATATATATCCCGGCATTAACCAGATCAGTAGCAATCTCGTCCTCCTCTGGCTTCTCAATAAATTTCGTAATCCTTCCTTCTCCGTCAACAGGAACCAGACCATAAGACGAAGGGTCTTCGGTCCTGGTTACAGATATGGTTACATCTGCCTTTTTTCTTTTATGAAAAGCAATCATATCGGTCAAATTAAGTGAAGAAAGAATATCACCGTTAAACACCAGGAAACTATCATTGCCCAGATATTTTTCCGCATTTTTTACCCCGCCACAGGTGCCAAGCGGTTTTTCTTCTTCCGCAAAAGTTATTTTTACTCCAAGTTTGCTTCCGTTTCCAAAATAATTTTTAAAGACTTCCGAAAGGTAGCCTGCAGAGAATATTATATCCTTTACATTATGGGATTTAAGCCACAAAACAAAATTCTCCATGAAAGGCCTGTTTACAAGAGGAAGCATGGGCTTTGGATTTAGAAAAGTAATCGGGCGTAACCTCGTCCCTTCTCCACCTGCAAGTATCACTGCTTTCAATTTAGCTCCTTAAAGTCATTTATTAATTTATCTAACTAATTTTTTGTCTCCAGTAACCAAGCGTATCCTCAAGTGACTGTTCAATAGAATAATCAGGAGCCCAGCCGGTATGGGATTTCAGCTTACTATTATCACCGTATATCGTTCCGACATCAATAGCGCGAAACTTGCTCCTGTCAATCTCCACTTTAATATTCCTGGTTTTGCTTAATGATATAAGTATATCAAGTAAATCAGATATTTTGACCCCTCTCCCTGAGCAGACGTTATATGCCTCGCCCGTTTTTCCAAGATTAACAATATAACTGTATGCCTTAACAGCATCTCTTACGTCCAGAAAATCTCTGCAAACTTCAATGTTCCCTACTTCTACTACAGTAGGCCTATCGCCTTTTTCAATCAATGCTATCTGCCTGGCAAAATCTGATGCAACAAATCTTTCTGATTGACCTGGCCCGATGTGGTTAAATGACCTGGCTATAAATACCGGGAGTTTATATGCTCTCCAGTAAACAGATGAGAAGAAATCAAGTGCCGATTTACTGATAGCGTAGGGATTCTGCGGGCAGATTCTGGAATCTTCATCGATTGGTTCGGCATTCCCACCTCCACTGCCGTATTCTTCTGCAGTGCAGACCATAAGAGTCCTGCACTGCGGAGAAAATTTCCTTAATGCCTCCAGAATGTTTATCCCTCCGAATACATTTGACCTGAAGGTTTCTACCGGGTTCTCCCAGGAGTAGCTAACCGAACTCTGGGCAGCAAGATGGTATATGCTATCCGGCTTAAATTTTTTTATGATATCGGAAACCCTGTCACCGTCAGTAAGGTCGGCTTCTTCAAGCATTATTTTAAAACCCGGCTCTTCGTAATCACCTGCATCTATATTCTCCAGACTTAAATCAATCCCGAGGATTTCGGAGCTCTCATCCGCACACTCTTCCCCGGTAAGGTACGATACAAGGTGTTTCCCCACAAAACCGGCGATACCTGTTATTAAGACTTTCAAAAACTCTTCTCCCTGTCTATATAATTTCCCTGTATTTTTATTACTATTTTATTATAAATCATTAAAATAAAAAAATTTATGACCGGTCCTATCAACAGGAACCGGACGGCGCAGCCAGCTTCTTTTCCGGGAAAATACTCTTTAATACAGAAATCGCCAACCTGGCGCCCAGCACAAGCAGCAAAAATGGTATTAGGATAATCCTCCAGTTTTTCCTGTAGATTTTACAGAAAAAATAAAAAGCGCTTCTCTGCATCCTGAAACTTGACTTTATTTTCTCACGGCGCCCTCTCCCCGTACTTCCCCCTGCATGGTGCATGATTTCAGCTTCAGGGTAGTAATATACTGCCCAACCCTTCTGCCACATCCTGTAGCATATATCGACATCCTCGATATACATAAAATATTTTCCATCAAGCTTTCCCGTATCTTCCAGGGCCTTTCTCCTTATAATCATGCATGACCCTGAAACCCAGTCCACCTTGAAGGGCTTATCTCTTGAAACGTCTGCAAGCTTGTACTTTTTTGTAAAAGGATTACCCGGGAATATATCCCCGAGTATATTGTGCGCAGCAGCATCAAGTAATGAAGGGAACCTTCTGCATGATAGCTGCGTGGTCCCGTCGCTATTAACTATCTTTGGGCCGGCTATCCCGGTACCGGTATTTTTATCCATAAATCCAATTAAATTATCCAGTGACCCTTTATAAACCTCGCAGTCGCTATTCATAAGAACTATATATTCCGAGTCAGAATTTTTTATTGCCTGGTTATTGGCTGCAGCAAATCCGATATTTTCAGTGTTTGATATAAGGGTCACGGCAGGATAATTCTTTTTTAAAAAATCCACGGTTCCGTCTTCCGAGGCATTGTCGACGACTATAACCCCGTAACTAACCGAAGGGGGATTTTTAAAAATTGACTGGAGGCATTCCTTCAGGAAATCGAGACTATTGTATGTAACGATGCTTATCGTAAGCTCTTTTTTATTTTTGTCATTATCTGACTTCGGCATTTTTATAACTTTACTTTATTATTAAATCCCTGAAATTTTCAGGTTCCCGGATACGATACAGTTAATATAAATTTACTACAGATTACATTATTTTAATATTATATCCAGAAATAATAAAATAAAGATTCCCTGTATTTCAATAATTAACTACTTAATAGATAGAAACGCAAACAATATGGCATAAAGGGGAAACCCGACGAGAGAAAAATGAAAAATGATTAGTTGCCGATTATTTTTTTCATTAACTCACCTTACAGTTATTTTTAACCCAATTGAGAACCACTTTTAAAAAGTTTCCTGCCTCCTCAATTAATTCTCCAACTTCCGAATCTGAAATTTTTCCAGCGTAGTCATAATCAGTAATATTTCTTTTTGACCTGCAGGAATCAAAATAATCTGCCAGTTTATAATAATTTCTTCCCGTTATTATCTTCATTGCCTGGAATACTGTAAAATGGTGACCTTTCCCCTCTGGCTTATATCCACTGCAATAAAGAAGAATAGTGGCTAATTGAAGAACCGCGTTATAAGCACAGGCAAATCGCCTGTCTGAAGAAAGATTTTCTACCTTTGCATCTTTAATGTCTCTTCTTACAATAGAAAAAAGATTTTCAATTTCTTTTTTTGATGTCTTATGCTGTCTTATCCTGCCCTGATTTAATAAATCTTTTAAGTTCATCCTGGCTTCCAATAATAAATATTTTCTTATCCTTTAATACAGAATTTATAAAATTATCTTTCTGTATAGCTTTTCTAACAAACTCTCTTAATGAAAACACTGCATAATTAATTTCCCGCATTAATTGCTCTTTTACCTTTGAAAGAACACTTGATATTTCTTTTGAAGAAATATCACCTATGACCATTACATCAATATCGCTTGAAAGACTTTCTTCCCCCTTTGCATATGAACCATAGATAAAAGCAATTTTTATTTTTCTACCTTTAAAACTTTTTTTCAAAGCTTCTGAAATTCCTATACTCTTGAAGAAAATCTTTTTTAAATCTTCAAATATGGGGATGTCTCTATTTGCTTTGTAATATACTCTATTGCCCTGTATTGATTTTTCAAGAAAACCTATTTTATTTAGCTTTTCTACCTCACGCTGTACACCCCTTAAGGGCTGGTTTGTAAGATGCGAGATTTGTCTCTGGTAAAAGCTATTATCAGCATTAAGCAAAAATAACTTTAAAATTTCTACCCTTGTTTTTGAAGAAAAAAGTTTATTAAGCATAAATATTAAATTAATTATTAATACATTTTGTAGTCAATTATATACAAATTGTAGTCAATTATCAACAACTTTTATATCACTGGCCCACTCTAATGTGACTTTAATATTTTATTAATATCTGTGGCAAAATCTTCTACAGCTTTTATGCCGTCTCCAAAACTTTCAGCTTCAAGGACAAGGGATAGGATTTTACTCCCTATTATAATACCGTCGCAGTAATCTTTTACCTGGCTGACCTGTTGCCTGTTTGACAATCCGAAACCAAGAGCAAGGGGCAGTTGTGTTATATCCCTCATACCCTTTAAAAAATCTATAATTTCAGGATTTACATTATTCCTTACGCCGGTTACTCCTTTTACTGAAATGCAGTATATGAAACCCCTGCTTTTTTTTGCAACAGTTATGAGTCTTTCCCTGCTTGAAGTAAGAGAGGCGAACATGATGTTGTCTATATTTGCCTTTTTGAAATATTTATAATATTTAAATTCCTCTAACGGCAGATCGGGGACTATGATGCCATTTACTCCGGCTCCTTTAGATTTCTCCAGGAATCTCTCCACGCCATAACGGTAAACAGTGTTAAAATAAGTCATAATCACTATGGGTTTGCTGCTTT
>CAYVWW010000093.1:0-5451 GCA_964455605.1 uncultured Actinomycetota bacterium
TCTATAAGCTTATAAATGTTATTAAAATCCAGGAACTTGACCCCGCGAATATAGTTGAAAGGGAAATGGTCCTTATCAAGGTAAGTGCTGATTCAAAGGCAAGGCCGGAGATACTGGAAATAGTAAATATTTTCAGGGCAAATATAGTAGATGTTAGCAAAAAGGCTTTGATGATAGAAATTACCGGGAACAACACAAAAGTAAGGGCGCTGGAAGACCTGTTAAGGCCATTTGGGATACTTGAGCTGGTAAGAACCGGTAAGATCGCCTGCACCAGGGGAAGTAAGTCTTAGAATAAATTTTAGGCGACGCAAGAAGGTAGGGTTAGTAAAAGGACCTGCCTGGAATAATTTAAGAAGGTAATCTATTAAAATTATTAAGTAAATTTAACAAAAAAGGGGTAAAGATGATAAAAAAATATATAATGACACCGGGTCCAACACCAATATCTGAAGAGGTTCTTATGGAACATGGAAGACCCCTCATGCATCACAGGTCTCCTGAGTTTTCTGAAATATTTATTGATGTAACCGAAAAATTAAAAAAATTAATGAAGACCAGTAATGATGTCTTTATACTGACTTCTTCGGGTACAGGCGCTATGGAAGCCGCCATTGTAAACTTTTTTTCTTCGGGGGACAGGGTACTTGTCGTAAATATTGGAAATTTTGGGGAGCGGTTTAAAAAAATAAGTGCATTGTATGGGCTTGATGTTATTTCCCTTGACTACGAATGGGGAGATGCGGCAGATCCTGAAGATATTAAAAAAGCTCTTGATGATAACCCTGGCATCAAAGGTGTCCTTATCCAGTTGAGCGAAACCTCGACAGGTGCATTAAATGATATAAAAACTATAGGAAGTATAGTAAAAGATTATCCTGCGATTTTGATAGTTGACGCTATCAGTGGTCTGGGAGCTTCAGATTTGAAAACTGATGAATGGAATCTTGATATCGTAATCGGGGGCTCGCAGAAAGCATTAAGCGCACCGTCGGGAGTCGCATTCATAAGTGTCAGCGAAAAGGCATGGAAATTAAATGGAAATTCACATATTAAAAATTTTTATTTTGATCTTGCTGCTGCCAAGAAGTATTCAGAAAAAACACCTCCCCAGACACCGTGGACACCTGCCATATCAATAATAGTGGCAATGAAAAAAGCTCTTGATATGGTGTTTGAGGAAGGGCTGGAAAAAGTATTTGAAAGGCACAGGATTATCGCGCTGGCCACTCAGAGAGCTGTGGATAAAATGGGACTCGAGCTTCTTGTAAAAGACGGGAGCAAGAGGGGATTTTCCGTAACATCTATCGTTGTTCCTGAAGGAATTGCCGGCAAAGATATTACAAGAATTATGAGAGTTAAATATGGAGTCACGATAGCTGGTGGACAGGGCAGTTATGCAGGTAAGATTGTAAGAATAGGGCATCTCGGGTATTTTGGACTGTTTGATGTTATTATTGCAATTTCTGCTCTGGAATTGACTCTCAAGGAACTTGGATATGAATTTGAAATTGGTTCGGGTATTACCGAAGCAGAAAAGACTTTTATGGAAAATAATTATCTGGAAAACTGATGTTTGGGTTTACGAGTCATGAAGCAGTTATGTTGTTTAATTAATAATTTTTTTTATAAAAATTTATCTGGGAATGAATGGGTGAAATAAAGATGAATAAAAAAGTATTAATAACGGACGGTATATCAGCAGAAGCGAAAGACAAACTCGCCGGGCACTTTATAGTAGTGGATAAAAAAGGGTTACCACCGGAAAAGCTTAAAGAAGAGGTTAAAGGTGTAAGTGCGATAATAATAAGAAGTGCTACGAAGCTTAACGCTGATATTATCGAAGCCTCGGATAAGCTGGAAATTATAGGAAGGGCTGGCATAGGAGTTGACAATATCGATGTTTCAGCAGCAACAAAAAAGGGTATTTTAGTGGTAAATGCCCCTACCAGTAATGCTGTTACGGTAGCCGAGCATACCATAGCATTATTACTTTCAGTTGTCAGGAAAATTCCACTTGCAAATGTCTCACTAAAAAGCGGGAAGTGGGAGAAATCAAAGTTTAAAGGTATAGAACTTGAAGGCAAGACACTTGGCATAGCAGGTTTTGGGCAGATAGGGGGTCTTGTTGCAAGGAAAGCCATAGGACTGGGCATGAGAGTAATTGCATATGACCCTTTTGTTTCAGAGGACAGATTCAGGCAGCTTGAGATTAAAAAAGCTAATAAACTTGATGACTTATACGGGGAAGCGGATTTCATAACTATACACCTTCCAAAGAATAAGGATACCATAGGGATGTTCAATAAAGCTGAATTCAAAAAAATGAAGAAGGGAACAATTATATTAAATGTTGCGAGGGGCGGAATCGTAGTTGAGGAAGACCTTGCAGAAGCCCTTAAAAATGGCCACCTGGGTGGTGCGGCTCTTGATGTTTATGAAAAGGAGCCCTGCACTGATTCACCTGTTTTTAAGCTGGAAAATGTTGTCTGCACCCCGCATCTGGGGGCGTCAACCGAAGAGGCGCAGGGAAGAGCAGGAACTATGATTGCCGACCAGGTTATAGATGTCCTTAATGGAGGGGCGCCGACTTTTCCAGTAAATGCGTCTGCCGTAAGGCCAGAGGTAATGGAGATACTTTCGCCTTTCTTTGAGTTATGCGAGAACTTTGGAAGTCTTTTTATAAGTTTATTTGAAGGTAACCTTGACAGTCTTAAAATAGGTTATTATGGTAAGGTTTCAGAATATGACGTAAGAGTGCTGACTTCTACGATACTTGTAAGGATTCTGGAGAAGTATTCTGCAGAAAATGTCAATCTGGTAAATGTTGACCTGCTCGCAAGGGAGATGGGGCTTAAAGTAAAGGAAACAAAAAGTAGCCAGTCGAAGGATTATGTAAATTTAATTACAGTGGAAGGAGAAGGTAAGAACGGAGAGTTATCAATTTCGGGGACTGTTACCGGAAAGAAGGATACTCCCAGATTTTTATCGATTGATAAATTCGAAATAGATATGGCTCCTTCAAAGTATATGGCATTTATAAGATACGAGGATATTCCTGGACAGATTGGTAAAATAGGAACAGCTATGGGAAAATTGAATGTGAACATAGCTTCGATGCATGTAGGTAGAAAGAAGTTAAGCGGAGTTGCAGTCATGGGTTTGAATCTTGATGACATGGTAACCCCTGAGATGCTTGAGGAGTTTAAAAAATTATCAGGTTTTGAAAATATAAAAATAGTTACCCTTTATTAAAATTCTGGATTTATAGAGTGCTACGGGATGGAAATTCCAGGTGAGGTTTAGGGTTCAGAAGGTACCGAATAAGTCCAGGAAACTATAAATGAAAGTAAGCTGATAAAAATGAAAAATGATAAAAAAGAGGATAAAAAGAATAAGGTGCATATATTTGATACGACGCTCCGGGATGGGGAGCAGGCGCCGGGTATTCACCTGAGCACAAAAGAAAAATTGCAGATTTCGCAGCAGCTTGCGAAATTAAATGTGGATATAATAGAAGCCGGCTTCCCGATATCTTCCAGAAGTGATTTTAATTCCGTAAGAGAAATATCCGATAAAGTCAGGGATAGGAGGATAGCGGCTCTTGCAAGGGCCAATCCCAGGGATATAGACGTAGCAGGAGAAGCACTTGAGGAGGCAAAGTATCCAGTTATTCATACTTTTATATCCTCTTCTGATATACATCTCAAATATCAATTAAAGAAAAGCAGGGAAGAGGTCCTTGAGCTTGCAGCCGATGCTGTGAAGAGAAGCCGTAAATATACCGATACGGTCGAATTTTCAGCTATGGACGCGACAAGAAGTGATAGGGATTTTCTATGCAAATTATTTGAAGTTGCTATCAAAAATGGCGCCAGCGTAATAAATGTCCCGGATACGGTAGGATATACTATTCCAGATGAGTTCGGAAGGTTAATAGATTATATTTTTGAAAATACAGGTGGAATCGAGGATGTAATAGTAAGTGTACACTGCCATGACGACCTTGGTCTTGCTGTCGCAAATTCGTTAATGGCTGTTGAACATGGCGCAAGGCAGGTTGAGTGTGCGGTAAACGGTATCGGCGAAAGAGCAGGGAATGCTTCACTTGAGGAAATCGTAATGATTGTCGATACGCGTAAAAAGGACCTCGGTGTATATACGGATATAAAAATAGACGAGATAATGAGAACGAGCAGTATGGTGAGGTCGCTTACCGGCTATGTCGTTCCTCCCAATAAAGCAATAGTAGGAAAGAACGCTTTTAGTCACGAGGCGGGTATCCATCAGGACGGCATGCTCAAGGACAGGTCGACATATGAAATAATAAAGCCCGAAGATATCGGTCTTAAGTCATCGAAACTAGTGCTTGGTAAGCATTCTGGAAGGCACGCATTTGTAGATAGACTAAAGGAGCTCGGGATTCATCTAAGTGAGGAAGACCTGGAAGGCGCCTTTGAAAGATTTAAAGACCTGGCTGAAAGAAAAGGCGCTGTGAATGACCAGGATATTAAGGCGATTGCAGAAAATGAGCTACGCGAGGTTAAGGAGCATTTTTCACTTGAGTATTACAGAGTTCATAGCGGTTCGGAAGTTAAAGCTAATTCTACTGTAGGAATAAAAGTAGGGAATAAGATACATGAGGAGTCCTCAGCAGGAGATGGTCCCGTGGATGCTTCATTTAAGGCAATTGATAAGATAACGCATATAAATGCAAAGCTTATCGATTACAGCATAGAAGCTGTATCCGGAGGCAAAGACGCACTGGGCTCCGTTAAATTAGTGGTAAGCGTGGATGATGTAGAATTTATGGGTAGCAGTATAAGTACCGACATAGTCGAGGCCAGCATAAAAGCTTACATAGATGCTATGAACAGGATTAAGGAAAATAAGATATAATTTTGTATTCATAAAAGATAAGATATTCAGGAAAGGTTTAAAAGGGAAATGAGCAAAGAAACTAAACCGCAAACAACTGCGCAAAAAATAATTGCATATCATTGCAACAGGGACTATGTATCCGAAGGTGAAATAGTAGAAGCTTCAGTAGATCTTGTTCTTGTTAATGATATAACTACGCCTATAGCAGTTGAAGAATTTAAAAAAATAGGGACGGGCAGGGTGTTCGATAGGGAAAAGATAGCTATGGTCCCTGACCATTTTGCTCCAAATAAAGATATAAAATCTGCCCAGCAGTGCAAGATTATGAGGGATTTTGCCAGGGAATATGATATAAAAAGTTATTTTGAAGTGGGAAGTATGGGTATCGAGCATGCGCTTCTTCCAGAGATGGGGCTGGTACTACCCGGAGACCTTGTGGTAGGCGCTGATTCTCATACCTGCACATATGGCGCCCTGGGGGCGGCATCGACAGGAGTCGGAAGCACGGATGCAGCTGTTGCTATGGCTACAGGGAAGTTATGGTTTATGGTCCCGCGCACTATTAAGTTC
>CAYVWW010000094.1:0-5402 GCA_964455605.1 uncultured Actinomycetota bacterium
ATAGAAACCTCCTGCACTGCGCAGTCGCATGGGGATGGGATATAACCTTTTTAATATCTTTTATCCCGACTTTTTTCTTTCCGATTAAACTGTGCTTCACCGGAATAACTATTTCCCCTACTATCTTTGCCTCGCTTTCAAACGCGAGCATGTCCTGCGTTATATTTACTGAGCCTTCGATAGAATTCTCTATAGGTACCAGACCTTCGTCAACGCTTCCCCTGTCCACACTTTTTATAACTTCTACGACAGTGCTAAATGGTATTTTCTCTACGTTTTCAGCATTCTTAATAAATTTATCCAGAGCTTCTTCGGTAAATGTTCCAGGAGGGCCCAGGTACGATATTTTTTTTCTTGTATCCATATTGGGTTACTGTACCTTTCTTAATACTAAAGATAAAAACCTAACAACCGCAAATGCCTATTGATTGAAAATGATATAAAACAAAATAAAATTTATAAATCAGTTAACTACATCCGGAAGGTAATCCATCGGGTTACGTGGAACGCCATCTACCTGAACTTCATAATGCAGGTGTGGTCCGGTACTATGCCCGGTATTTCCCATAGTTCCTATAATATCACCCTGCTTTACTTCATCTCCAACCTCAACATAAATCTTGCTGAGATGCGCATATACGGTAGTATAACCAAATCCATGGTAAATTATAATTTTCCTGCCGTAGCCCCCGTGCCAGCCCGTAAAAATTACAGTGCCGCTTGCAGTTGTCTGTATGCTCGTACCGGTGTTGTTAGCAATATCAAGCCCTTTATGTATGTAACCGCGCCTTCTTTCGCCAAAAAGGGAGGTGACGTCTCCCCAGGTGGGCCACATGCTCGGGGTATGCTCCATAAGATATATATGGTCTTCCATATTTTTCTTATCTTCTGTTAGAATCTCTGATAACTCTGGAGCTTTCGTGAGAAGGTCATCCAGGAGAGCATCTATGTCGTCAAGCCCTTCCTCCTGGTCACTGACATCGCCGATATAATAATATATTTCATCTGGGTCTTCCTCGAGCTTGATGTCGGAACTCAAATCAGCTTCATAAATCGCTACCTCACCCTCGTATCCACCTTTACCCGTTATACTTCGCACCATGCGGTCGAGGTCTTCCACTTCTTCCATATAACTTTCCAGGATCTTTGTTTTTGTTTCTATATCTTTGGTCTTTTTTTCGAGGTTAGCCAGTTCGACTTCCTTATAATTAACCTTATAATTTAATCTCTCCAGCTCTGCTACCTTCGTATTTAATTCCTGGCGTATAAAGAAAAGGTCGGAGATCAGAATCACTACTGATGCCATTACTATAACCACCGCAACAAATAACAATCTTAACAGGTTATGAGTTATTTTTATCTTCCTTATCCTTGATTTTGCATCAGATAAAATAAGCAAAGTAAAGGACTTATGTTCTTTATCTTCCATAAACAATAAACCTAAATTTCGAAAACTGATAAATTTGATATAATATTATAACCGATAACTCCTAGATAAAAAACCCCCTTATCTAATTCGCATTTGTAAAAAAATAATCCGGCATTTGCCCTGAATACGTATTGGTGCCGCCCTAATCCATCATAAACTTAAAAGTAGCAGTATTATTACCCAGAAAAACTTCATCGGTCACCGGTCCAACAGTTATTTCCAGCTGACATTTCCTTCCTGGATAAGCAGTAAATCCAGATATTGTAACTGTTTTATCCTGCGAAGGTTCGATTGTTTCTATGGTGTACGTTTTTTCATCAACTATACTATCCTCCGCCATATATTTCATAACTACATTTACATCATTCTCTGCCACATTGCCCTGGTTCTGTATGTTAATACTTACGTTAATTTCAGACCCGCTATCAATTATCCAGTAGTCACCCTGCTGGTTTACTACTTCGGGATTAAATTCTATAGTATCATCGATAACGGCCACTCCCCTTCTTTCCTGTAGCTCGGAAACTGATTTTATCTCAGAAATAAAACTTGCTACACTCTGGGTATTTGTAAGATTTTTGTCCTGAAGGACAACGGAATCTATCACGGTCAGATTGCTTATACCAAGCCCTTCACCTGACTCTTTTAATTTATCCTGGAAAAATATGTATATCTCATCACTCATAAACATATATAGGAATGTTTTCGTTATCTGTGTCGTAGATATTTCAAGGTCCAGATCCTCCAGAGCATTAAATAATGCAGGCCTGAAATCCTCATAAGCCCTGTTTCTTGTTTCAAAAACCAGTTCCAGATAACCATGCGCAACTTCGAAAGATTCAGGCGGGACCAACCCACTGCTATTATCAAGGACTACTTCGCTATCCTCAATTATTGCAAGAAGCTCCGTATTAAGGTCTTCGCGGCTCATTTCTTTAGCTTTATCCAGCAAATTAAAAAACTTATAGGAGATTTTATTGGACTGCTGAACAAGAACCGATATGGAATTAATATAATCCGATATGGTTAGCCGCTCTTCCTTGGTTAATTCTTTCCTCCCTGTCTCACAGCTCCATAAACCAGAGAGCCAGCTTACGATTACCATGGCAATTATAAACATTATTACTAATGTTATTATTGATTCTTTCCTACCTCTTCTTTCCAAAAATATCCTTTCTTAAACATGGAGTTGAAGATTATCCAGCACGGGTAAAGCTAAACCCGTACTTAAAAGTCATTATACAAATGAATTCTTTAAAACTCAATTTATAAGCTAAACTTAAAGAGAGCTATATCCCCATCCTTTATTATATAGTCTTTTCCTTCCCTACGAACAAGCCCTTTTTCTTTTGCTTCCGTATATGAACCTACACTCATAAGAGTTTCATAATCTATTACTTCGGCGCATATGAAGCCCCTCTGAAAATCAGTATGAATCTTCCCTGCAGCTTCAGGCGCTTTCGTGCCCTGCTTTACTGTCCATGCTCTTACTTCCGGGAGCTTGATAGTTAAAAAACTTATAAGTCCAAGTAATTTATACGAAGATTTTATCAACCTATCCATGCCCGACTCAGCTATGCCAAGGTCCTGCATGAATAATTCTCTTTCATCAGAGTCAAGCTGCATTAATTCTTCTTCGATCCTGGCGCTTACTAAAACCACTTCCGAACCTGTCCCTGAAGCATACTGGTAAAGCTCGCCAGCTAAAGATATTTCCTCTACCCTCTTACCAAGGTCCTTTTCGCTAACATTCGCAGCATATATAACAGGCTTATCAGAAATCAAGAAAAGCTCACTTAAAATAGCTTTCTCCTCATCACTCAGTTCCATATTTTTTATGGAGATCCCCTTCTTGAGGTCTTCCCTTACCCTGACCAGAAGCTCATACTCTTTTATATATTTCCTGTCGCCGCTTTTCTCAAGCCTTTTAACTTTTTCTATCCTTTTTTCAACCTTTTCCAGGTCAGAAAGAATCAGCTCAAGGTTTACTACCTCTGCATCCCTTAGCGGGTTTATATCAGGATAAGTATGCGAAATATTCTGGCCTCTAAAACACCTTACAACATGGACAATTGCATCTACTTCGCTTATATGTGATAGAAATTTATTACCAAGGCCTTCACCCCTGCTTGCACCTTCCACCAGGCCCGCTATATCCACGAATTCAATAGTGGCAGGAATAACTTTCTCAGGTTCCACTATTTTCGCTAATTCCTCCAGTCTCCTGTCTGGAATCGGGACAGTTGCAACATTCGGCTCTACCGTGCAGAACGGATAATTTGAAACTGCTGCCCCTGCGGATGTTATAGCATTAAAAAGCGTGCTTTTACCCACATTTGGCAGGCCTATTATTCCTAACTTAATTTTAATCTCCTTAGACTCTTTTATTCTTATATTAATTAATCAAAAATCTCTTTTAGGAATGAGGCGGTTACTCCCCAATTATTTTAATCAGTACTCTTTTCTTTCTCTTTCCATCGAATTCGCCATAAAATATCTGTTCCCATGGTCCCAGGTCCAGTTTACCATCTGTAACCGCCACCACTACTTCTCTTCCCATTATGGTCCTTTTCAAATGTGCATCAGCATTATTCTCGAAGCGGTTATGCAAATACCTATCATAAGGTTTCTCTGGCGCAATTTTTTCAAGAAGGTTTTCGAAGTCCTGGTGAAGCCCGCTCTCATCATCATTTATAAAAACACTTGCCGTAATATGCATTGCGTTGCATAAGACAAGGCCTTCCTTAACTCCGCTTTCTTCAAGGAAATTCTCCACCTCACCTGTTATATTTATAAATTCCCTTCTTTTTTCCGTATTAAACCATAACTCTTTCCTGCAGCTCTTCATACCATTCCCCTTATTTTTTTTATTTTATCTGTTTTTAATCAGTGATTTTATTTCCCTTAATTCATTTAAAATTTCTTTAAAAATAGATTCCTTATCTACGACAGCCGGCTCGGCCATTTCCTCCCATAGATTAACTTTGCTTGGAGAATAGGTCGAATCTTTTAACCTGCCCACTATGACGTTCCTTACTTCTTCAAGTTCCCTTACGCCTAACATCTTAAGCTCTGCCTTCTGCCCCTGCTGACCACCTGCTCCCGCAGTCTGGATATGGATCGTGCCAATTCTATAGAACCTCTGTATTGGACCCTGGGTAATATCGACATTGGTTATCTTATGAAATGGCACCGTAACGAACTTTTTCCATATAACCCCGCTCTTCATTTTTACACCCTCATCATCAATGTAATACTCCAGAGCTCTGAAAGCATAAGGAATCCATATCAATACAGGTATCATAATTAAAACCCAGCCAGCTACTAAAAAAATTGTAACCATAATTTCGCCAGAAAATACTAAAAACAGAAAGAAAAGCACCCCGAGAATAAGTGCAACCACCCAGCTTAAAATCCAGATTGCCTGCAGCTCTTTTTCTGGTTTAAGTTTCATTGTTTCCACTTTACTCCTTTCAAATTATTTAAAAAAAATTTTAAATAAACTCTAAAAAAGGTTATATAACCTTCAACAAATAACACTATTAAAACGATTATACCAAAAAATATTAAAAGGACATTTATAAAAATAGATAATCGGAAAAAATTTAAATTTAACTGTCTGCCTATATGAACTTTACCATATATTATGATGAAAGATTCGAAGAATTATCAATATGTCATGTCAAAAAAAGATGGTGGAGATGAGCGGATTTGAACCGCTGACCTCTTGTCTGCCAGACAAGCGTTCTCCCACTGAACTACACCCCCACTTACATATTAAAAAGATGGTGTTATTTTTTAACTTAACAGTGCATTATTGTTAATTTTTTAAATAAACGGTTTATTATATTATCACAAAGTTACCGATTTTGATTGTGTCGTATTCATTAAATTTTCTGGTGGGCGAAGGGGGACTTGGTCTTTCGTCTCGCTTTGCTCGCTGCAGAGCCGCGGACTCCCTCGCTACACTCAG
>CAYVWW010000095.1:0-5395 GCA_964455605.1 uncultured Actinomycetota bacterium
TTTCCGTAGTCGAGCTATGGGGTATTTCCTCGAAATTAGTTATAATCTCCTTGCTTAAATCGACAGTAGCAGTGCCACCGGATATACTTACCGAATTGACTTTAACATTGGAAGGAAGCGTAGGGTAAAGCCCGCTGCTTTGTGGCCCTTTTATTAATTCCTCGATAACGCTTTTATAGAACTCATCGGACACGGAGATTTCCCTTGTTTCTTTCTCAAGATAAAATTCAGTCTCCGAAGCGGAGGCAAAGTACAGATTCACGCTCCGGGTGCATGACGATAGCGAGATTAATAAAAATATTACCAGTATTAGCAATATGCAGGCAGGGAAAAACTTTTTTAATTTATTTTTCTTCATTTCTCTTTATGGTACCTCCATTTATTTGTTTTATGTTAATAATTCTATAGATGGTGGGTTAAAAATACAATACGAAAAATTACTGCAAAAAATTACAAAATTTATATTCTAGATGTTATTATTGTATTATAGCTTTAACTTGTAAAAATAATGAATTAATATTCTGTCAATACGGAAGGTTATTTTTATAGTTTAATAATTACAATCATAAAAATGAAATTTTAAAGTTGCAGGGTAGGTGGAAGATGACAAAAAAGGCCTTACTAATAATAGATATGCTAAATGATTTCGTAATGGATGGAGCGGCATTAAAAGTTTCAGGTATCGAGAAAATTATAGATCCGATTAAAAGAGAAATAAAAAAGGCGAAGAGTGAAGGTTACCAGGTAATATATTTATGCGATAGCCATGATAAAGATGACAGGGAATTCGAGCTTTTTCCTCCCCATGCGATAAAAGGTACGGAAGGGGCGAAGATAATTGACGCTCTAAAACCGGAGGGCAATGACATAATCGTTAGAAAAACGACATTCTCGGGTTTTTACGGAACAGACCTTGATGAAATACTGCGTAAGTTATCTGTGGAGAGGCTGGTTGTAACGGGTGACGTTATCAATATATGTATACTTTATACCGTAGCAGATGCTGTTATGAGGGGATACAGGGTCGACCTTGTAAAAGATGCTGTAATTGCACTGAATAAAAATGATTACAAATTTGCTATGGAGCAGATGAAGGGCGTTCTGAAGGTAAATATAATCTGAGAGGATTTTATTTTATGTTTAATATCGCAGATGATAATGACATAAAAGAGGGTAAGTTAACCGACATATATTTCGAGCGTACAGAGAAGATATTAAAAGCTCTGGGAAAAAATCCTGTAGTCAAAGTCGAGATATTCCTGAAAAGTTTGCCGGAAGGTTACAAATGGGGGATTCTTTCAGGTGTGGAAGAAGTAGTAAAGCTTCTTTCCGGTGTTAATAAACTCTCGGTAAGATGTATGCCAGAAGGGACTGCATTCAAAGAATTTCAACCTGTTATGGTAATCGAGGGCAAATATCTTGATTTTGGTATATATGAAACTTCTATCCTGGGATTCTTATGCCAGGCAAGTGGAGTAGCCACAAAGGCAGCAAGGTGTAAAATTGCTGCGGGTAACAGGCAGGTTTACAGCTTCGGGGCAAGAAGGGTTCATCCAGGGATAATCCCAATGGTGGAGAGAAGCGCTTTTATAGGAGGGGCCGATGGGGTATCCACTACCCTTGGAGCAAAATTGATTAATCAGGAGCCGGTTGGGACGATGCCACATGCGCTCATCCTTATAATAGGAGATACCGTTGAAGCAACAAAGGCCTTTAATGAAGTAATAGAACCGGAAATTAAGAGGATTTCTTTGATTGACACTTTTAACGATGAAAAATTTGAGGCGATAAGGGTTGCCGGGAGCATTGGAGATAATCTTTATGGAATAAGGCTTGATACGCCTGCATCAAGAAGGGGGAACTTTAAGAAAATTTTAGAGGAAGTAAGATGGGAGCTGGATGTAAGGGGATATAACAAAATAAAATTAGTCGTGAGTGGAGGATTGGACGAAGAAGATATTCTTGAGTTAAAGGATGTAGCGGACTCTTTCGGGGTAGGAACTGCTATTAGTGGAGCCAGGGTGCTCGACTTTTCGATGGATATAGTGGAGATTGAGGGTGAAAAGATAGCAAAGAAGGGCAAGATGTCAGGTGCCAAGAAGGTTATAAGATGCGGGAACTGCTTTAATGACAGGGTAGTGCTTGAAAGCGAAAAGGCAAGTGATTTTAAATGTGAGAAATGCGGAGGGGAATATAAAGATATTTTTATAGAAGCATTAAGGGAAGGAAAAGTTTTATACAGCTACCCTTCTGCTTCGGAAATAAGAGACAGTGTAATCAGTCAGTTCAAATATATAGAGATTTAGCTAAAGGACGGGGAAGATAATAATGGGAATAAAATTTTTTTTATTAAGGCACGGGCAGACTGTATGGAATGAGGAAGGAAGATATCAGGGAGGAAGAGATATAGATTTAAGCCCGGCAGGCGTCAGGCAGGGCGAGCTTGCAGCAGAGTATTTGTCAAACGTAAATTTTTCTAATATTTATAGTAGTCCCATGAAACGTGCCATGGACACGGCAGCTATCATAAGAAAAGAAAGAAATTTGGAGTTAAAGCTAATAGATAACCTGAAAGAGTTAAATTTTGGGGAATGGGAAGGACTCAGATTTGATGAAATAAATGAAAAATATCATGATTATTACAAGAAATGGATTGGTGATTCATACAATAACTCGCCTCCGGGTGGAGAGAGTTTTAAGATTGTCCAGGAGAGGGCCGTGGCGAGCATAAATAGTATAATAGAAGAGAATGAAGACAGGGGCAACGTAGCGGTTGTAACTCACGGAGGGGTAATAGTATCTCTGCTTGCTTACTGGCTCCAGTTGCCACTTGAAAGGTGGCATTCTATAGTGCAGCGTCAGGGGGCAATAAATATCGTGGTTGTTGATAAGAACTTCCCCTATATTGCGGCAATAAATTATACAGGTCATCTGGCAAACGTGTATAATGAAAAAGAGGACAGGATAATAGAAATCTATAGCAATCTGAGAAGTAAAAATTAATTTCTAAAAATTTCGGATATTCTTTTTACGGATCTTAAGGTATTTATGGTTTAGATTTAAGCTTAAAAAAAATTTTTAAATAGAGGTGTTTTTTAAATGGAAGAAAATGGCGAAGTTCTGGATGTTACTACAGACAGTATTTTTAAAAATTTTCTGGATAACTGGCTTAATATTGTAATAGTAATAGCAATATTGCTGGTTGTAGTAATCATCGTTAAGATTATTTCAGTACGCATGAGGAGACTGGTTGAAAAGAAAATCAGCGATGAAAAGATATTAATTAAAAAGCGCACTTTTACTCTTACAAATGTTATATCCAATTTAATAATAGTGGGTTCGGCAGTTGCTGCGGTGCTAATAATTGCTGACCAGATTGGCATACCGGTTACTCCATTACTTGCAGGTGCGGGAGTCGCAGGTATAGTAGTTGGCCTTGGTGCGCAGAGTCTTATAAAAGACCTGATAAACGGGACTTTTATATTGCTGGAGCAGTGGTACCAGATAGATGACACTGTTAGTATCGGGGATACCACTGGAGCTGTTGAAAAGTTTAATTTGAGGACGACTGTGTTAAGGGATATTGAAGGTATACTTCATTTTATACCCAATGGAGAAATAAAGCAGTTAAGCAACCATACCCATGCGTGGTCAAGGGCTCTTGTAGAAGTAGGTGTTCATTATGAGGAAAATATAGATAAAGTGGTTGAAGTTCTTGAAGAGGCATTCGAAGAGCTTGTAAACGATAAGGAGTATAAGGGTTCTATTCTTCAGAGGCCTGAAATACTTGGCGACGGGGGAGTAAGCGAACTTGGTGATTCAGCAGTCAAATTCACCATTATATGTAAGGTAATGCCAGGACAGCAATGGACTATCGGAAGACAGCTCAGAAAAAGAATTAAAAATAAATTTGATGAGATGGGGATTGAGATACCATACCCCTGCACAAATGTATATATGAGAGACAATAAGTAAAGATTGTTAAAGAAATATAAAAACGACGTACTTTTTAAAGGGATTTAATTAAAAATAAAAATTTAGCTGAAATTAAGTGTATTTTTTTTATTGATTAATGATTATAAATGTTATAATATCCCTAATGGTAAGAAGCTAAAAAATTGAATATTTTTTACTTGATTATCTTTCTGTCCTGTCTTTATGATAGGACCTAATTATAAAAATTAGTCCATAGGAGGATTGGAAAATTGAGAAATTACGAACTTGTGATTATTTTCGACCCGTCTCTTGAAGAAGAGGAAATCGATAAAGAATTATCCAAAAATACCTCATTGATTGAAAAGGATAAATGCACGGTTTCTAAAGTTGATAAATGGGGGAACAGGAAATTAGCATATCCTATTAAAGGCCAGGAAAACGGTTATTACATAATAGTTTATTTTGAAGGAAATAGCAGCGTTGTTTCTGAACTGGACAGGGTAAACAAAATCAACGATAAAATACTTCGTCATATGATAGTAAAAAGTGAACAATCTTAAGTGATTATAATAATCAAAAGAAGGTGAATGGCAATGGCTTTTAGTGTTAATAACATAACAATTCTGGGCAATCTGACGAGGGATCCCGAATTGAGGTTCACACCCAATGGTACAGCGGTTGTCAGTTTCGGGCTTGCAGTAAACAGGAATGTAAAGAATAAAAATTCAGGCGAATGGGAAACCAGTGTTGATTTTTTTGAGGTGACTGCATGGTATAAGCTGGCAGAAAATTGTGCTGAAAGCTTGAGCAAGGGTGACAGGGCGCTGATTTCAGGCCGTCTTTCACAGGATAGCTGGGAAAGTAAGGAGGGCCAGAAGAGGTCGACGGTAAGAATCATTGCTAGTGTCGTAGCGCCGAGTCTGGAATTTGCTTCCTGCAAAGTTGAGAAGAAACCTCGAGTGGAAGAAGGGGTGTCTGGAGGGGCGCCAAAAGTGGCTGCAGAAGGTGAAGGTTACAGGGAAAATAATACCGGTATTGAAGAAGTTGATTTTAGTGATGAGGATATACCATTTTAAGGATTGTTAAAATTTCAAGTTATATAAAGAAGGAGATTTTTTAATTGGCTAGGAAAAATAAAATTGATAGAAATAGTAGTAGTAGTAGAAATAGTAGTAGTAGAAATAGTAGTAATAATAATAGGAACCAAAGAAGTGCGACTGGTAATTCACTGAATTTAAGGCAGAGGAAAAGGTTTTGTTACTTCTGCAAGGAGAACATTGATAACATAGATTATAAAAATGTAAGCATGCTTCAGAAATTTATTTCTGATAAGGGAAAAATAAGGCCAAGAAGGTCCACAGGAAATTGTGTCCAGCATCAGAAAAAAATAGCAATGGCTATAAAAAGGGCAAGAGTTATAGCTCTTATACCTTACTATAAAAGATAATATGTCCTTTGA
>CAYVWW010000096.1:0-5277 GCA_964455605.1 uncultured Actinomycetota bacterium
CAGATAATACTTTGAGGTTTCTTCCGTCACTTATAATAACGAAAAGCAATATAAATAAGCTTTTGAAGTGGCTGGATAAAGAAATAAAGGAGCTTTAAAATGAAAAAGAATTTTTTAACTTTAAAAGATTATTCAAAGAGTGAAATTGAGCATATTCTTGAAATTTCAGAAAAAATAAAAAAAGAAAAAAATAATTATAGCAACGTACTGAAAGGAAAAAGTATAGCTCTTCTTTTTGACAAGCACTCCACAAGGACAAGGTTATCTTTTGAGGTAGGCATAAACCAGCTTGGCGGGAATTCTTTGATAATTGATTCAAAGACATTGCAGCTTGGCCGTGGAGAATCGTATGAAGATACGGCTAAAATATTTTCCTTGTACCTGGATGGTGTGGTTATAAGGACATACAGGCAGGAAACAATTGAAGTTTTTGCAAAATACGGGAGCATACCGGTTATAAATGGGCTTACGGATACATATCACCCATGCCAGGTGCTGGCTGATATGCTAACGCTAAAAGAAATGGGGCTGTTGAATAAGAGTTTAAAGTTCGTATACATAGGAGATAGTAATAATGTTACGAATAGTCTTATTATAGGTTTTTCAAAAATTGGTATAGACATAAATATAGCCTGCCCGGAGAAGTATTCTCCTTCATCCGAAGTAATTGATTATGCCGGAAAGCTAAATGAAGGCAGCAATATTAATGTTATTAACGACCCGTTTGAAGCAGTAAAGAATGCGGATGTAATCTACACGGATGTATGGCTTAGCATGGGACAGGAAGAGAATGTAAAAAAACTTGAAGAACTAAAAAAGTTCCGGGTTAATTCTGAACTATTGAAATATGCAAAAAAGGAAGTAAAGGTAATGCATTGTCTGCCGGCTCATTTAGGGCAGGAAATTTCGTCGGAAGTACTTTATGGTGAAAATTCTATAGTAATGGAGCAGGCAGGTAACAGACTACATGCGCAAAAGGGTCTTATGGCTTATTTGTATGGAATAAAATAAGCAAAAGGAAGAATAAAAAATACGAATGGAAAAATAAAATGAAAAGGTCTGAAAGACTTAAGATAATAAAGGAGATAATAAGTTCCGGAAAAATTTCTTCGCAGGAAGAATTATTAAATGAACTTTTAAAAAAGGGTTATAATATTACACAATCAACTGTTTCCAGAGACTTGAATTATTTAAGAGTCGCAAAGATAAGGAACTATTTAAATGAAGAGTATTATACAGTTGATAGAAATCTTTATGAAGGAAAGTTCATTGATCCTGATAAATTCAGGTCGAAGTTTAAGGAAAGTGTGGTATCCGTAAAAAGGGCAGGTAATATAATTGTCATAAAAACTTTTGCAGGTGAAGCGCAGGGAACCGCTGCAATAATCGATGGAATGAATTTTGTAGAGATTTTAGGGACTGTAGCGGGAGATGATACGGTAATATGTATTATCGATGGTGAAGAAAATACAGAAAAGATACTTGCTTTGATGAGGGGGCAGCTTTAATAGGTTGCCTTATATATAAATTTTAGAGGATGGCTTTGAAATAATTAAAAGAAAGGGAAAAAATGAAAGATAAAGTTGTTCTGGCTTATTCGGGAGGTCTTGATACATCTATTTCCATAAAGTGGATAAAAGATAAGTATAAAATGGACGTAATAGCAGCATTAATAGACTGTGGGCAGCCAGGTGATTTAAAAAAAGCTAAAGAAAGGGCAATTGATGTTGGAGCATACAAATCTATTATTATAGATGCAAAAAAAGAATTTATAGACGATTATATATTCCCATCAATTAAGGCAAACTTGAAGTATGAAAAAAAATACCCGCTGGCTACTGCGCTGGCAAGGCCCTTAATAGTCGAAAAACTGGTTGATTTAGCAAGGCAGGAAGGGGCGACGGCTGTAGCCCATGGTTGCACAGCAAAAGGAAATGACCAGGTACGTTTTGATGTCGGATTAAGAAGCCTGGCTCCTGATCTAAAAATAATAGCTCCTTTAAGGGAATGGAAGTTATCAAGGGAGGAAGCAATAAAATATGCAATGGAAAGTAAAATAAAAGTACCGGTGACAAAAAAAACTCCATACAGCATTGATGAAAATTTATGGGGAAGGAGCATAGAGTGCGGTGTTCTGGAAGACCCATGGGAGGAGCCTCCTGAGAATATCTATCAATGGACAAAAATTAGTGCTGCTAATAATGATACGGAATATATGGAAATCGGGTTTTTTAAGGGAATTCCAGTATCATTTAATGGGAAAAATATACCTGCAAGTGAGATTATAGAAAAAATTAATAAAATAGCGGGCTCTTACGGTATTGGAAGGATCGACATGGTTGAAAACAGGCTGGTTGGTATAAAATCGAGGGAGATATACGAATCTCCTGCGGCAGAAGTAATAATTGAAGCGCACAGGCAGCTGGAATCACTGGTTCTTGACAGGGAACTCGTCCATTTTAAATACTTGCTGGAGGAGAAATTAGCAGAACTGGTGTATTATGGATACTGGCATACGCCTTTAAGGGCATGTATAAATTCTTTTATAGAGGAAAGCCAGAAATTTGTAACAGGGGATATAAAAATAAAGATAGGGTATAAAAATTTCAGTGTTGTTGGAAGAAAATCAAAATATTCTTTATATGATATCAATCTTGCAACTTATGACAAATCGGACCAGTTTAACCATAAGCATTCCGAAAGTTTTATCAGGTTATGGGGATACCCTTATGAAATATTAGGGAAAAAAAGGGGAATTGATGAAAAATAAGATCTGGAAGGGAAGGATAAAAAAGAATACGGATAAAGAAGTAGAAGAGTTCACTTCTTCGATAGTTTCAGATATCAATCTTTATATGTATGACATAACCGGCACGGCTGCTTACTCTGCAGGGCTTTATAAAATCGGGATAATTAGTAAAGATGAGCTGGAGAAAATACTCAATGGACTGAAGAAGATTAAAATTGATATAGAAAAAGTGAAGCTGGCTGGCATATCGGGTTATGAGGACATACACAGTCTGGTTGAAAATGAGCTTGGTAAACAAATAGGAGATACAGCTATGAAAATTCATACCGGCAGGAGCAGGAATGACCAGATAGTGCTTGATGAAAAATTGTTATTAAAGGATATGATATCGACCATGCTTGGGGATATTCTGGTTATGCAGGAAAATATTATTAAAAAAGCACAGGATAATATGGATATAATTATTCCTGCATATACACATCTGCAAAAAGCTCAGCCTGTATTGTTTTCGCATTATCTGATGTCTTATTTTTATAAATTCGAAAGGGATATTAACAGTCTTTTTTATAATTTTGAAAGTGTTGATTCGCTCCCCACGGGAGCAGCTGCGTGTACGGGCAGTGGTTATAATCTGGATATTAAAATGCTTAAAGACATTCTAAAATTTAAGAATATTGATAAAAATAGCATGGATACGGTTGGCAGCAGGGATTTTATGCTGGATTTTGTTTTTACATGCAGTAAAATAATGATTCATTTAAGCAGGATAAGCGAGGATTTAGTGATATACAACAGCAACGAGTTTTCGTTAATAGATTTAGATGAATCATTCTGTACAGGAAGCAGCATTATGCCGCAGAAAAAAAATCCTGATGTGCTTGAATTGATAAGGGGAAAGAGTTCGATAGTTGCCGGGAATCTGGTTCAATTAATGATATTGCTAAAGGGTCTTCCGTCAACTTATAACAGGGATCTTCAGGAGGATAAGAAAATATTGTCCAGCGTATATAAGGAAACTTTATCAAGCATAAATATTTTTGCAGCATTGATAGATAAAATAAATCTTAATAAAGCAAAAATAGAAAGCTCTATTATGGAAGGGTATATGGAAGCTACGGATGTGGCGGATTATCTGGTCAAAAAAGGCGAGAATTTCAGGAAGGCCCACAATATTACGGGCAGGATAATCAGTTATTGCATAGATAAAAAAATATATTTTAAAGATTTAAAACTTGAAGAGCTTAAAAAATATTCATCATATTTTGATAGTGACATTTACGACTATGTGGATATCGGTTCATGCATATCACATAAAAATGTAGATTGTGGTACTAAAAAGAGTATGGTGGTAGCAAGCATGAAAAATGCGGAGAAAACTTTGAGCGCAGGTAATAAGAAGCTTTCTGAGCTTAATGAAAGGATACCATCGATTGACAGCGTATCAGGTTATGTAATGAAATAGGGCTTTTTGCTTCTACAAAAATCCAAAAAATATCTGCTATAAACTGAGTTTTTTTTATATGGAGAAAGTAACTAAAAAATTAGAATTAACTGCACCTGCAGGAGGTATGATGCAGTTAATAGCAGCAGTAAATGCCGGCGTGGATTCTGTTTACCTCGGATATAAAAAATTTGGGGCAAGGGCTTATGCTGACAATTTTGACATGAATCAGTTGAAAAGGGCGATAAGATATGCACACGCAAAAGGTATAAAAGTTTATCTTACTATCAATACACTGATAAAGGATAATGAAATAGGTGAGTTGCTGGAATTCCTTAAGGAATATGTGGAAATATGTAAAGATGGTTTAATAATACAGGACTTTTGCATATACAGAATAATAAAAGATTTATTTAAAGATGTACCGCTACACGCAAGCACCCAGATGAGTCTTCATAATATTTATTCTTTGAAGTTTATGAACCGTCTCGGTTTTAAAAGAGTTATTCCTGCAAGAGAGATGACTCTTGATGAGATAAAAGGCCTTTGTAAGAATAACCTGGCAAAAATAGAGATTTTTGTTCACGGATCGCAATGCTATTCTTACTCGGGCAGCTGCTATTTTAGCTCTTTTATTGGAGGAAGAAGTGGAAACAGGGGAAGGTGCACGCAGCCATGCAGGATGAAATACAGGATGGTAGAAGAAATAGATGGTAAAAGTAAATATATAACTGATGAAGGATATATTCTGAGTAAAAGTGATTTGTGCCTGGTTAAATTTTTACCGGAAATAGCAAAGGCAGGAGTTTATGCCCTAAAAATAGAAGGAAGGATGAAATCGGAAGAATACGTAGGAATAGTTACAAAAGTTTACCGCAAATATATCGACCTGTGTTATAGCAATCCGGGAGGATACAAGATTGATGAATATGATATTTATAAACTCACACAGATATTTTCAAGGGAACTGGGTGTGGGGTATATAACTGATAAATATCCGAAAGAAATTATTTCTATAAAAAAATCCGGGAGCATCGGTAATTTCATCGGGAGGATTTATAATATTGATTATAGTAATGCAAAAAAG
>CAYVWW010000097.1:0-5257 GCA_964455605.1 uncultured Actinomycetota bacterium
TTATAATTCTTATAAATAAGGTCATCTATTGTATAAACTTCCCCAGGTTGTATCGTAACCATCAAGACTTCCGCATCGCTTGTAGGATCAGAATAATCAAAACTGTCCTCGTCAGCATAATTTTTTAAATAAGCAGTAACTGCGGTATCGCCGGAGTTGGATATTGAAAGTATGCTGTGGATTCCTTTACTTTGGTCCGCACTATACGCAGGCGAGCTCCCGCTTGAAAGCAACTCAAGCACATCGGGCGCCCATCCAAAAACATAAAATGTCTGTGTGGAAGGGTCAAGCGTCTCTTCCGTTACGCTTAAAGCTTCGGTTTCATTGGAATCAATGACAACTACATTATAATAAATGGCATCAGAAGCAGAATCAGCAGGTATAGAAACAGATACTGTAACCATTCCTGACTGCCCTGCTCCAAGCTCTCCTATTTCCCATACTGCGGTCCCGCCTCTATTCTCTCCGCCTCCGCTTGCAGAAATAAAAGTTGTGCTTTCAGGAAGGAAACTTGTTATAACAACACCGGTCAGTAATTCCTCGCCATTATTAGCATAATTAATAGTATATGTTACAGTCTGCCCTGCAGCAGCAGGGTCAGGGCTATCGGTTACCGATAAGGAAAGTGGATTTTCACCCTGTTCCGGTGTTTCTTCTTCTTCATCTCCGGTCTCCTCTTCTGACAGTAATTCTTCAAGTGAGTTATTTGCCTCATCAGCTGCAAGCTCCGCTGCTTCAAGATTAGCAGTTGCCTCATTTACTGCCTGCTGGAGGGCTTCTGTATCATCGCCCTCGCCGGCATTTGCAAGAGCCTCTTCTGCTGCTTCCAGGGCAGCGATTGCATCATTAAGGGCTGCATTTGCCTCGTCGGCTGCAAGCTGAGCCGCTTCGATTTCATCACCGGTTTCTTCCCCATCTTCATCTTCTCCACTTGTTTCATCTCCGGTTTCGCCATCTTCATCGCCGCTTCCGGATTCTTCATCTCCAGTCTCTCCGCTATCACCGGTCTCACCATCTCCGGTTTCACCATCTCCGGTCCCTTCATCATCAACGGGTTCGCCATCCCCTGCGTCTCCGATAACTACTTCTACATGGCTTTCCAGTGTTCCAATTTCCTCCGAATAAGCAATGACCGAATTCGTAAGCGTCTGTGAAGCCTCGGTACCGACAGGGACATTTACTGCAATCTCTGTCTCCGATATCTCACCCGGCTCAAGCTCATCAATAATATAGGATACTTCACTTAATTCTTCATTAAATTCACCAGCGCTGCTGGATTCAAATACTACTGCTTCAGGAAGTTTATCTATAACCTCGATATTTGAGAATACGTCGCTCAAAGTATTCTCAACAGTTATGATATAAGTTATGCTGCCCCCGGGCTCCACGCTCTCTGCATCCGCTGATACGGTAAGAGCAATCCCGGATTCCTCTTCTTCATCCTCTTCCGCTGTATCCAATGTTTCCTGGTATGCATCAAGCTCTGCTTTTACCTCTTCAGCCGCCATGCGGGCATCTTTAAGGCTATCATTTTTCTCGTCAAGGTTCGATACAGCATTCTGAAGCGCCATATCCGCTTTATCATATATTGCCTTTAATGCATTATATTCTTCTAACGCTTCGTCCAGCTCACCTTTTAAAACATTAAGATTGGAACTGGCGCTTTCATACTCAGCCAGGGCCAGTTCAAGCTCTGCGCTGGCAATTTCAGCAGCTTCCCTTGCAAGATTTATCTCATCGTCGCTCCCGGTTTCTTTAATTTTTTCATAAAATGAGTTCGCCTCAGCCGCAGCTGCCTGCGCAAAATATAGTTTGTCCTCAAGCCTCTTTACCTCCGGCTCAAAGCTTTTGAAGTTTTCATCTGCCAGAAGCATCGCCTGTTCTGCCGGTTCCAGCTCCGCCTCCGTTGCGGCCAGAGCAAGCTCCGCTGATTCCAGCGAATCTTCGGCCTCCTCGACTTCGTTTTCAGCATTCTCTACAGCCGCCAAAGCATTTATGTAGGCGGCTTTCAGGTCTTCATCCGAACTTCCAAAAGCAATCCCTTCGGGGATGAGAAAAAATAACAGTGCTATAACTGTTATAAATACCGTAAATTTTTTAGTTATACTGGTTAATGAGCGACTCATTTTATGCATTCCTCCTGATAAATTTTTAGTATTTTTTTATATGTCATTTTTATATGTCATTAAAAATTTGGGTAAAAAAAAACCGACTAATACTATTTAGTCGGTTTCGCTACTTGCTCCTCTTTTCTCAAAGCGTCCAAATTAGAGAAAAGTATCAAAGCACCTAAAATTAAAAAAATATATTTTAACTAAGATAATTTTTCTTTATTGATCCCCCACTGGACTTTATTTAAATATTATATTTTTGTAACGAAATTATATTACAAATTTTACAAAAATGTCAAATATTTTTTATAAAATAATTTTTTTCTTATTATATTACAGCAACTGCTGAATATAAGTTAATTATATTCTAATGTCAAATCTTATTTTATTATTAATAACAATAATGATAATATTCCCTCTATGAAAATAAAAATATTCTATAAGAAACATAAAATAAAGATTATAAGATACGCAGGCATAGGGCTTATAGCGATAGGCATGGCAATTATAATATGGCCCTTCTATACGAACTTCGTAATGGCAAGGAGAGAAACGGAAATACTTTCATCATGGGACGAAGAAATAGAAGCTGCCCTTGATGATAACTCAGGCGAATCAGGCAGCGGAACGAACGGAAGTCTCGAAAAAGAAAATATCCCTGTTGATACAGAAAAAAAAGTTCCCTTCAGGATTACGATTGCGAAAATAGAGGTTGACTGGATAGTCAATAAGGGGACCGACTATGCAACCTTGAAAAAGGGACCTGGCCATTACACATCCTCTGCCCTCCCCGGCGAGAATGGGACATGCCTTGTTGCCGGGCACAGAACCACCTACGGCGCACCCTTTAACAGGCTGGACGAGCTTGAAGAAGATGACGAAATAATCATAGAGACGGAAGGAAACGAAAAATTCGTATACCTGGTAACGGGCCATGAATCAGCACTTCCAACGGACATGTCCGTCCTTGAAAATACCGAATACCCGTCGCTTGTCCTTTCCACCTGCCACCCAAAATTTTATGCCACGAGAAGACTCATTATATATGCAAGTATTGCAGGTAATCCCGGCACTGAAGAAACGAACCAGGAAACAAACCAGGACCAATAAATTAACGAAGCTTAATACCGGACAAAGCCGCAGATTTTTAGTTTTAGCCTTTTTCCATTATCGGAGTTTAACTGATTTTAATAAGCAGCAACACGAAGTGTATTGCTATTGTATTTTAAAAAAAATAACCGATGGAATTTATTTACGGAATTTAATAAAAAAAAGGGGGGTAAGTTATCAAAATTTTGGACGCCAGAATTAACTTACCCGATTTTTAATTTTATCACGATTGTTTTTTAATTCAATATGACAATTATAAAATTCTAACTATTTTATTGTATTTTTATAATATCTGTATAAAAAATTTACAAAAACCTAAAAAATACCAGCTGTAATAAGGGTCATACTGATAACAGGCACATGATAAAAAATATGGATATTTTTATTTTTTTTGGGGAAGAACAATACAAAGTTAATACAGATTAAAACACCAGTCTTATTCCCATACTGTTACGGATTGGTTTTTATAAACGGGCTCCAGATATTCCGTACCAGAATTTTCTAAAAATAATTTTACAAAAACAGAATTCTCAAACCTCCTGTCAATAACTACAGCTTTTCCATCATCCTCAAGAATAATTACAGAAAAATTACCGTTATCGTCAATGTAGTTTTTTTCAAACTCATCTCCGGTAACTATTTCCAGAGAGTATGGCAGTTCACCATCCAGCTTAATATCTACTTCTTCAATATTCATTTCAACTCCATTGCCGGAAGTTAAAACTCCATTATCTATATCATAACTGCTAACTGAATAGGAATTGCCCCGGCCGCTATTTTCGATAAAGTCCCATTCTCCAAACTTGAAAATAGCGGAACCTTTGTCTCTTATTTCATCCGTGGTTACGAATACAAAAGGTACCGCTCTATCCGGATGGGTTAACCCGGTTATTGTTTCTGTTTGTTTCTCCGTTAAATCATATTCATCAATTAATATATCGGCAGCAATTCCCTTATCAACCTCTAAAATACGATTAAGAACCTCGACACTTTTTGCAACGCTCCCCATATATTCTTCAAGTATTATGCTGGGGCTGTCGCCGGAAGCAGCAAGCATCCTTAGTATATTATAAGATAGCTGTTCATTACCCGTCGTAAGAGTCCTGTCAATCCAGTATTCCCTTAAAACACCCGGGGATTTTTCGCCATATGGAAAGGCGGGATTATTTTCCCTCTTATAAAGTGTTTCTGAATATGCCATTCTACCATCAAGTGTTACGGGTCGCTCTGCAATAGCAGTAAAAAGATGGCCATAAATCCAATTTGAAATTACTACAGTTTCATTATCGGTATTGTCTCTTATCCATTCCGAAGATTCCCACAGGTCATCATTCCCCCGGGGTGTTACAGTTGAGGTAAACCTATAAGCATCATAGACCGGGAATGTTACTGCTACTAAAAGAATCGTTAAAGATATAAACTTCATAATATTTTTTCCACTACTGGGAATGCCCTGTTTTTCATTATCCTTTAGAGTCTCGGGGTACTCTATTAATATACCAATCATGATCCCCGCGCTTATGCTGATAGGCGGTGTGGACAGCAAAATAAATCTATCTCCCCCAATCATAGTTGTAATTACGCCTGTTATTGTCCATAAAAAAATAAATAAATAAAATTCCCAGGTGATTTTATTAAAATGTTTCTTTAACCTATCACTCGTTAGAACTCTTGCCATATATATAATGCCAATAAGCCCTACGTAAAACATTATGCCATGCATTCTCGCTACCATTGGAAGTGAGGACTTCTCTAACTCTGAAACGGTAAAGTATACATTGGGCCAGGGCGACCATGGGTTTGTCCCCAGCATTTCTATAATTGCAGGGGGTTCAAAAATTATTTTATATATATACGATAATCCTTTGGAAAGACTTATCAGCAGAAAGCTCAATATAAATCCTATGGCTACAAAACCAATATTTTTTATGCTTCTTTTTTTAAGTTTGCAATAGACTAAGTGACCAGTAGAAAATATGAGAATTAAATAAAATAAATAATACCACCCCACCCATGCCAGGGAAAAACAAAACATT
>CAYVWW010000098.1:0-5229 GCA_964455605.1 uncultured Actinomycetota bacterium
AATGAATGTAATTATAAAAAGAATAAGGCCTACGGCAAAAAGTGCCGAGTAATGTAGTCCTCCCTGGACAGTCTCGCCCATTTCCGCTGCAATCGTTGCAGTAATTGTTCTTACCGGCTGCAACCATGAAAAAACTATCCTGGGCGAATTACCGGTTACCATAAGCACTGTCATCGTTTCACCAACGATCCTGCCAAGCCCAAGCATCACAGCAGCGACCATACCCGACGACGCCGTAGGGACCACGACTCCCATCGTAGTCTCCCACTTCGTAGCGCCCAGTGCTATCGAGGCGTACCTGAACCTGTTAGGGACCGCATTAATTGCATCCTCCGAAATTGAAATGATTGTGGGGAGGCTCATAAAGGCAAGCATTACAGAGCCAGTCATCGCAGTAAGCCCTATGCTTAAATTAAAAAGCTCCTTTATTATGGGAGCAAGAAGTTTTATGCCGATAAATCCTATAACTACGGAGGGTATGGTAGCAAGTACTTCAATTATCGGTTTTAATACCTCCCTCACTACTTTAGGGGCAAGTTCCCCGATATAAATGGCACTTCCGACTCCAAGCGGCACTGCAATTATTATAGCTCCCAGCGTAACAATCAGTGAGCCGGTGAGAATCGGTAAAAATCCGAATTCTTCAAGTACCGTCGGTGACCACTTCTGGCCGAAAAGGAAGTCTGAAACCGGATAGGTAGTAAAAAACCGGATAGAGTTTGCAATAAGGAAGCCGAGTATTAAAGCTAAAACTATGATTGAAACTATCCCGTTTAAAAAAACAAACCTGTATATGATAAAACTTTTTATTTTTTTAAGTTTAACCTTAAACTGTGACATGTCATTATTTTAAAAGAATCAGTGTTATTTTACCATTCATTTTCGCTGCTAACAGGAAAATTTATGGACAACAATCAAAGCTATAGGATACATGTTTTTTCACTGCATCCTATAGCTCTTCTTTATTCGCGATAGTCTAGCTGTTTATTAAGTAAATTTATATAATAAAAACATTACAAATCAAGAACTTTAATTAACAGGAACAAATCCCTCAGCCATTCCTATTCCCTGTCCTTCATCGCTCATTACGAAATCCAGATAAGCGCTGGCTATTGGTTTCAATTCTTTTGATGGTGAATAAACATACAACCCTCTGGAAATAGGGTAGGACCCATCTTTTACCGTTTCTACAGAAGCTTCCACTCCTTCTACCTTTACAGTCTTAAGAGAATCATCCAAATATCCAAGCCCTATATAACCTATAACATCGTCATTATCTTTGATCTGGTTTACAACATCAGCGTTTGATTGGAGCCGCAGGGCATTTTCGGTATAATCGCAACCCTCAAGGGTTTTACCCATCTGGACTACTTCTTCAAGGAAATACTCTCCAGTTCCGGAACTTGAGTCCCTTGCAACAACGACTATGCCCATATCTTCTCCGCCAACTTCCTTCCAGCTGGTAATTTCTCCCCTGTATATTTTCGAGAGCTGCTCCACGGTAAGTTCTCCGACGGAAACATTACTGCTTGTAATAACTGCTATTCCATCATAAAGAACAGTATATTCCTGAATGTCATAACCGGCATCTTTTGCAGCATCTATTTCCTCATCTTTTATCTGCCTTGAAGCATTAGCAAGGTCATTTACGCCATTTATTAGGTCGGCAATACCCCCACCGGAACCACCGCCATTTACGATAACTGTTCCGCCATATTCTTTCATAAATGCATCTGCCCACGCTCCTGAAACCTGCAGCAGGGTTGTCGACCCCGACAATACAAGTTCCTCGCCTTCATAAGGCAGCCCTGAACCCTGACTTTCTGAGTCCCCAGATAAGTCTTTGCTTTCCTCTTTTGCGCCGCAACCTACAAATGATAAACTGGCTATAAGCAAAAATGCCACCAGCGTTACAATCAACGATAAAAACTTGCTTCTTCTCATTTATTGCTCCTTCTCTAAATTTGATTTTAGACAGGTGAATATTAACACATAATCATTGATAGCTGGTTAAAAAGGGGTTAAAAAAATGTTAAAAAAATGTTAAAAACCGTCTGTAATCTTATATCCGTACCCATGAACGGTTTTTATAAATCTCCTGCCAAATTCCTTATAATCCATTTTCTTTCTAATACTTCTTATATGGACATCAAGTGTCCTTGTATCTCCGTAATAATCCCCCCATACTTTTTTAATCAATTCCAAACGGGGAACCAGATTATTAATGTTCTTAAGTAAAGTCAGCACAATCTTAAATTCTTTAGGATTTAGATTAATTTTATTTTCACCAAGAAATACCTCATGTTTTTTTTCATCGATTTCAAGCTTCACTTCCCCGAAATCAAAATCCCTCTTTAGTGGCTCCCCAATCTCTTCCTGTCCTACCTGCCCTGCATTACTAACTCTCCTTAAAACATTTTTTACCCTTGCAAGAAGTTCCCTTACACCAAAGGGCTTGACCATGTAATCATCAGCCCCCAGCTCCAGTCCCAGAACTTTATCCAGCTCCTCATTTTTAGCGCTTAAAATTATTACAGGAACCCTGGTTCCTTTTTTTATATCCCTGCAGATATCAAAGCCATCGACATCAGGAAGCATCAAATCAAGAATGACAAGGTCTGGCTTTAATTTCTCAAAAGAATCCAGGAAACTTTTACCATCCCCGAAGCTTTTTACTTCATAGCCCTGCCTGGCAAGATTGTATTCCAGGATTTCACGTATATTTTCCTCATCGTCCACGACATAAATCAATAAGCCCATAATTTACCCCTGGCTGGCTACAGCCCTCCACTCCATATTTAAAATAAATTTCTGTCAAATATAATACGAAAACTTTTTAATCATCCCGTTCCTTCTAATCTCTTTTAAGAGTTGCGGTATCTTTTACTTTTGGAAGCACTATCTTAAAAACTGTTCCTTTACCCGGCAAGCTTTTAACATCTATCCTGCCCTTATGAAGATCGACAGCGTGTTTTACTATAGAAAGCCCGAGTCCTGAACCAATCTGCTTTGAAGACCGCGAACTTTTACCCCTGTAGAATCTCTGAAAAATATAGGGCAGTTCATCCTTTTCTATCCCGGTTCCATTATCAGTAAATTTGATATTAACGTTATCGTCACTCTCTATTAAATCTACGTTTATCTCCGTATCCCTCCCCCCATAAAATATGGAGTTTTCAATTATATTCTTTATAATCTGTATAAAAAGCCCTTCGTCGGTCTGGAAATTAATTATATCTTTTCCGCAATTAAAATTTATTTTAATGTTATTTTTCTCTGCCAGGAAATTAAGGGATTCTATCGCATCTTTTATTAAATCAACGATATTATAATCTCTCTCAAATATTATATTTCTTCTGTATTCTATATTTGACAGGTCCAGTACATCTCTTATCAGTAAATTAAGTTTTTCCACTTCGCCCAGGCTTTTCTCCAGATAATCAAGAATTTTTTCTCTTTTTATTGATTCATCCTCAAGTATGGTATCTATATAACCTTTTATCGAAGTCAGGGGTGTCCTCATCTCGTGGGATACATTTGCAACAAACTGGCTTCTTAGTTTTGAAAATTCTATTTCCTGGGTGATATTTTTAAACAGCACCAAAAAATCAACCTTTTTGCCGTTTTCTCCCTTCCCCATCTTAATTAATGGAATAACCTCGACATTAAGATACGTATCCTCATCCCTGTAAAAAGTAATGTTTTCGCCCCGGGGTGTCAGCTTCTCGGATGCCATGCTGATTAAATTTTCAAGCCGGTCATTTTTAAAGATAAATATAGTTTTCTTTTGCAGGGCTTCTTCTTTTCTCAGGTAAAAAAGGTTGATAAGACTTTCATTTATCCTTATAATCTCTCTTCTGTCATTGATTATTAAAACGCCGTGTATCATATTTTCAATAATCATATCTACGAGTTTTATCTCATTATCCAGGACGTCTTTAATCCTGGCTACAGCTGATTCAATATAATCAATAGTAAGGGTACCTTCTGTGTTTGTTCCTTCAGGATATGAAAGTGTGGATTTCTTAGCCAGCTGGTTTACTCCCGATTCCATTATCCTGCGGCTTTCTGATAAAAGGTTACTCAACTTTTTTATTCTTGCAGTTAATAAAATCAGTATTATTAGCAGCACAACTATAATTGCCAATGAAAGGTACAGTAATATCTGGTCCAATAGCATATTATTTTATAATTAAAATAAATGATATTTTAAAAAATTATAACATATGCGACCGCTTATGTATCTACCTGCCCGATTGCTGTCCACCGCTTATTTATTAGAAATTATTTAAAAGAAAATATCACTTGAAAGGGATTCTCATAGATAAATTCCTTATAAATCATTCCTGGTTATGAAAATAAATCAGAATGTGTTCCTGTTCTAACAAATATAATATCATTATCAAATAATTGATAAATCAGTAACCAACCAGATTGAATATGACATTCTCTGCAGTTAACACAATTACCAGTTAGATTATGGTCCTTATTCTTCTCGAATAACTGCTTGCCGCTTTCAAGCAATTTCATAATAGACTTTATTTGCTGCATATTGTATCCACGTTTTATGCGTAGTTTAAAATCTTTTTTAAACTACGTTGTATAACGTATGTTTTTGCTCATACGTCCATTTCCTCAAAAAATTCATCTACACTTTTAGACTTTGATGGTATTATGCCTTTTTTGATTTCCTCTGCTTCTTTCATTGCAGCTAAGGTTGCCTCATTAGGTCGCGGTACTTTTACAGGAAATGGCAGACCACCAGTTAAAACTATCTGATTTAAAAAGATGCTTATCGCATCTGTTGTAGATAAACCTAATCTATCAAGCAATTTTTCCACATCTGCTTTTATAGAAGGTTCAACGCGCAAATGAATTGTAGATGTCTTTTTAGCCATATATACTCACTCCTTTACTGATATTACATATTAAATGTAGCACTTATTAGAGCATAATGCAACACATTATTTATAGAATATAGATATTTAAGAGTGCTCTGCTAACATAGCTTTAAAGTGTTCCACAATGCGATTTAACGGTACTATGATAACAGATGAAGGAAAGCCGAAAATGAAGACGGAAGATAAAAACAAAAAAAGTCGTAAAACATTAAACACAGACCAGTTCAATTTAACACTTGAGAATCTTTCCGTTCCTGAAGCTTACATAAAAAAACTGGTGGCGAGACGCAGAATTGAACTGCGGACACATGGATTTTCAGTCCACTGC
>CAYVWW010000099.1:0-5140 GCA_964455605.1 uncultured Actinomycetota bacterium
AATTTTTACTATAGAATTTTCAAGGGACTCTCTACTATAACCCTCAATAAAATTTAAAATATTTGGTGACTTTGGTATATCTAAATAGAAGCTTATGTCCCCTCCCCCCTCGCAAAAATTTAAATCAACAAGAAGCGTTTTGACTTTATTGAACATAAAACCCATAAAGATAGAAATTGTGGTACTACCCACTCCACCCTTAGCTCTTGAAACTGCTATTATTTTTTGTTTTATTGTTTTTATTTTTTTAACTTCAGAATTTCCAGATTTCTCAATATCCCTTTGCTCCGGGAATTTCACTACCGTATTCTTTTTATTAAAAAGATAGCTGTCTGCACTTTGTTTATTTTCTGTCTCTTCTTCTCTAGTTATATTAATTTCGCCATCCTTTATTTCATTCTTTTTCTTTCTATGACTAAAATAATTTTCTTTTTCTAAACCCACCAATTTTTCTCTTGAAATTTTCCAATTTTTATTTTGATATACTAATTTTGACTCTTTTTTTTCATTAATATTAAGCAAACTAACAATATTGGCCTTAAAATTTGACCACTTGCTTCTTTTATTAAGCTTTTTTTCTATCTCCTTTAATATTGAATTTTCTACTTCCTTTTCATCAATTGGATAACTAATATCTTTACCAAGAATATAAACAATTGTTTTTTTTCTTTTTGCTCTGTTTGTAATATCTGATAAATTAGAGATCTTTTTACTTAAAATAATTAAATCAATTCTCTCGTATTCCAAAATAAAATTTACAGCAAAGCTACTGTTTAAGTTTATAAACTTAAACTTTTTATATAAGCCCTTCACTTTCCTAAACGTTTCTGCATCTGTATCTGCAAGAACAATATTAAAAGAGCCAATATATTTACTTATTTCATCATTTATATTATTATATGTATCCATAAGCGCTTTTGTGCATATATATAATTTAAGAATTTTAAAGTAGGATAAAATATATTAGCAACTATGTCAATACTATTTATATAATAACTTTATATTACATATTTATATAAATTTATTATATAATTTTTAGTCAAATTTAAATTTAATTTTAAATGTACAATTTAATCAGCACACCCAAAAGAAGGGAGCGTCATGGAGCAAATAATTGGAATTACAAATGCCAGGAACAATATTAAGGAAATTATAGACACCATATCTGACCAAAATGAAACTTACATAATAACCAGGGACAGCATTCCTGAAGCTGTGATAATTTCATACGGTAAATACATAGAGAATAAGAAACTTATTAAAAAAATTGCTGAACTTCAGTATGAAAGTTCAATGAAAAAATCAAAGGGCCAGCTCAAAGAATGGCTGCGCCAAAAAGGATTTGAGATTAATGATTTACCCGAAGAAGAAATTTTGGATATGATCAAAAACTTGCATATTAACAATATTACTTAAAGCTTTAATATAATATAAAAATTAATTATTTATGGTATATTGACATTATACCATAAATGGTATAATTTATGGATTGGAGTATAACATATTATAAAACAAATTCTGGCAGAGTCCCTGTTGTCGATTATATAAAAACTCAGGAACCAAAGAGAATAATTAAAATAAGAAATGCCCTGAGACTGCTTCGGGAATTTGGAATAGAATAATCTTTATTAGATTCAAGAAAACTGAAAGGTAAACCCAACAATGGGCTATATGAATTAAGAATTGATAGCAGTAGAATAATATATTTTTTGCATACTGGCAGAAGATTTATTTTACTACATGGGTTTACAAAACAGAAAGGTAGAACTCCAAAAAAAGAACTTGATACTGCCAGAAAAAGAATGAAAGATTATATAGGTGGTTATGATTAAAATGAAAGAAATATCATGGGAAGAAGGAGAAAGAAGAATACTTTACAATCCGAAGGTTGTAAGAGAATGTGAAAAAGCTGAACCGGAATTTCAGGCGTTAAGGCAACTTATCCTTTTAAGAAAGAAAAATAGAATTAGTCAACAAAAACTGGCCACGATTATTAACAGCCGCCAATCACACATAGCAAGATTAGAAACCGGTGAAGTCTCCCCAAGCATTAAAATACTAAAAAGATACGCCAGTGGCTTAGGGTATACCCTGGAACTTAATTTAATTCCCGTAAAGGTTAGAGAAAAAACAATACCTTTATTTAAATAATTAGAGCCAAGACGTATTATTTTAACAATTCTATCACCCAAAATAATAAGAGGCCCTTATAAAAAGGACCTCTTATCTTTATCTTAGATTGCCCTGGTGCAATCTACTATAAATCTTATTTAAAAAGTTTTGATATCTCGTAAAGATCCATATCCAGCGGCTTATCTTCATTTATGGCTTTCTCAAGAGAAACGGATTTTATTTCTCCATTCTCCATAACCACCATTTCTCCGAATTTCTCCTCATGGATAAGATCCACTGCTTTTACTCCAAGCCGTGTAGCAACTATCCTGTCAAAAGCAGTCGCCCTTCCACCTCTCTGGAGATGGCCCAGTATTGTCACCCTTGTGCTGTAGCCGGTTCTTTTCTCAATCTCCCTTGCGATAACATTACTTACGCCGCCGAGCCTTACATGGCCAAAACTATCAACTTCCTCTGAAGAAGCAACCTGCCCTTCAATTTCAGCAGGTTTTGCACCTTCTGCAACAACGATTATGCTGAAGTCCTTGCCTCTTTCCCTTCTGCTCTCGATGGTGTTTACTATCTCATTGTAATCAAAAGGAACTTCCGGAATTAATATAACATCAGCGCCTCCGGCAATACCTCCGTTTAGCGCCAGGCATCCTGCGTCCCTTCCCATGACCTCTACTATCATTATCCTGTGGTGTGAAGATGCAGTAGTGTGCAGCTTGTCAATGCACCCGGTAACAACTTCCAGGGCAGTGTCATAACCGATCGAAAAATCTGAATGCGCAATGTCGTTATCAATGGTCTGTGGAACCCCTACGCCCTTTATTCCGTACTGGGTAAGGCGTGTTATAACACCATTGGTATCATCCCCACCAATCGTTATGATTGCATCAAGCTCGAGTTTCTTAATATTCTCCTTTACCTTTTCAACTCCATTTTCAACCTTAAAAGGATTGGTCCTCGATGTCCCCAGTATAGTTCCGCCTTCGGAAAGGATTCCCGAAACTGAGTCCCTGTTTAGGTCCTCTGCATTTCCCTTAATAAGGCCTTCCCATCCATTTTTAATTCCTACCACTTTATATCCATAGCTAGCAGCTCTCACATAAATAGCCCTTATGGCTGCGTTTATTGCCGATGAATCTCCGCCACCTGTTAAAACTCCTATTTTCTTTGTCATTTTAAATCCCTTCCCGTAATTAAATTTGATTTTTATTTTTTATATTAAATAAATTATTTTTGGACCAGGGCCAATTAGGCCCGTATCGATAAAAGCAAAAGTCACTTCAGTTACAAAGATATCAAAAAAACAAACAAAAACAATAAAAAATAATACCTGCCAGATTTTAGATTATATTAATTTTCGTTAGATAATCAACCTATTTTTTTTCTTATAATCTCAACCACGAGCTGCGGGTTAGCTTTGCCTTTCGTTTTTGCCATCACTTTGCCGACCAGAAAACTTATCGCCTTTTCCTTCCCGCCCTTAAACTCCGCAACAGGCCCGGGATTTTCACTTATCACCTCGTCGATAACCGACTCTAGAAGGCCTTCGTCGCTTATCTGCTCAAGGCCCCTGCTTTCAATAATATCATCCGGACCCCTGCCCGTTTCAAACATCTCCTCAAATACCGACTTTGCCATCTTGGAGCTGATTTTGCCCTCGTCAACAATTTTTAGCATCCTGCAGAGATTTTCAGGCGTTACCCTGCTCTCGCTTATCGTTTTTATGCCGTTCTTATTCATGAGGGCGCTGAAATCCCCCATTATCCAGTTTGCGATATTTTTAGGATTATCATAGCACCTGCAGCTTTCCTCAAAATAACCAGCCACATCCATGTCGCCAGCAAGAAAAACACAATCCTCCGCAGGCAGCCCGTATTCGCTCCCGAACCTTTTAGCTTTCTCGGAAGGCAGTTCGGGAATTGTCTTTCTTATATCCTCTACCGTTTTATCTTCAACATAAATTGGGACAAGGTCGGGTTCCGGGAAATACCTGTAATCATGCGCCTCTTCCTTGGACCTGAGGGGCTTCGTGGTCCCGGTCTTGCTATCATAATGCCTTGTCTGCTGGATGACCCTGCCCTTTGATTCCAGGATTTCAATCTGCCTTTTTACCTCATACTCCAGCCCCCTCTGTAAAAACCTGAAGGAGTTTAAATTTTTTATCTCAGTTTTTGTCCCTATTTCCGAGGCCTCTTTTTCCTTTACCGAAACATTCGCATCACAGCGGAGGCTCCCCTCTTCCATGCTGCAATCGCTTACCCCCAGAAACAATATCAGGTTCCTTAAAGCTATCATGTACTCCCTTGCTTCTTCAGGCGACCTTATATCCGGCTCGGTTACAACTTCTATTAATGGAGTTCCCGCCCTGTTAAAATCGACTATGCTTGCCTCGGATTCGCTTATCCTCCCTGTCGAGCCGGTATGCAGCAGCTTCCCCGTGTCCTCTTCCATGTGGACCCTGGTTATACCAACCCTCCTGACATAGCTCCCCATATCTAAATCAAGGTGCCCTTCCACGCCCAGCGGTATATCATACTGGGATATCTGGTAGTTCTTGGGCATATCGGGATAAAAATAGTTTTTCCTGTGGAAAATTGTATATTCGTTAATCCTGCAGTTAAGCGCCAGCGCAATCTTTATCGCATACTCGACTGCCTTCCTGTTTGCGACCGGCAGCGAGCCGGGGTGCCCGAGGCAGACCGGGCATGTATGCGTATTTTTTTCATCGCCAAAAGAAAGCCTGCACCCGCAAAACATCTTGGTCTCCGTATTGAGCTCCACATGCGTTTCAAGCCCTATTACCGGCTGGTATTTATTTTCTTCTCCCATAACCTCAAACCCTGTTGAACTGATTTATATAAAAATAAATAAATTATAAAAGAACTTTACTGCCCTGCGCCAAGCCCCACTAACCCTGCGCTGCCTCTGCCACACGTTGCCTCTGCCACACGCTTCCGCGCAAAACCTACAACTCCGGCAGTTCCCTGAAACCTATCGCTTTCTCAAGGTTGTATGC
>CAYVWW010000100.1:0-5076 GCA_964455605.1 uncultured Actinomycetota bacterium
TCGAAAAGCTTCATTGAAACATCCATCGTGCTTGTGGGGGTAACTATCTGGTCGTCCACGATTTTGATTTCCTTTTCTTTAGCAGCCATATTTATAACCATCTCTACGAAATTTGTGCTGCCCTTCCCAACGCAGCCCGAATGTCCGTAAAGCCCGCACAATCTCACTATATAATATTTATCAAGTATATACTGGATCACATGCTCCCCCGCAAGTTTTGATATCCCATATGTACTAAGAGGCCGGGGGCAATCACTCTCTATATAAGGAGAACCCTTTTCTCCATCGAACACGTAATCCGTGCTGAAATGCATAAGGGGTATATCCATTTCCCTGCATATTGTTGCAAGGTTTTTAACTCCCATAACATTTACCCTGAAAGCATCCATAACTGCATCCTCACATCTGTCAACATCATGAAAAGCAGCGGTATTTATAACAATATCCGGGTTAATTTTCTTTAAAATCCCGTCACTTAATTTATAATCGCAAACATCAATATCCTTAAGGCCGACAAGCCCTTCTGTTTCCACGCCTTTTTGACGGAAAAAACTGTTTATGTCAGTCCCGAGTTGCCCGTCAACCCCTATAATTGCAACTTTCACCATTGAATCTCCTTATACGCTAAATTTTAACCAACTAAAAATTTTAAAATAAAATAAATGCATACCTCTGCCGCTATCAGTATTATATACGACGATGCAACCCATAAAACTTTTTTACTCTTTCCTGCGATAACCGTTACCCTTAAAATCTCTATAATGACTGCCCCCAGTATAAAGAGATAAAGGAACGTAAAATATTTATTGGCAAACAACTTATAAAAAAATTCCGAGAATGGGCGTTTCTGATACCAGGGCTTCATCCTGACACTTTCAAAATATCCTTTCTCGACCCTGAACACACCATTTTCAGGATTTTCAAGGAAACCGCCGACATTGACCCTGGACAGTTCGTTATAATTATTATTAATTTTTAAATCAAACTCGAGATATGTATAATCATCCGGGATAAAATTAAAACCATCCGAGTAATCCTCCCCGTCCAGGGTGGATGAAAATATGATCTCCTTCTCCCCGGCCTTGATTATATCGCTATCTTCTTCCCATTCCTTTAAATTGTAAGACGATATTTCCCCATCAGTAGTAATCTTACCACTAAATTCGGTATCCTTGCGGTCTACGCTCCATTCTACGAATATAGTGCCATCATCTTCCCAGATATAATAACCATAACTTGCGCCGGGGATGTAAAATATATCCGAGCACCCCACAAGCATGAATACCGCCAGTGCAAGCATTACTAATGATGCGACTATTTTAATTTTTAAATTTCCGTTAGCCATATAATTTTCTCAGAGCCCTTCTTTACTATTTAATCCACTTCCTATAATCCTCTTATTGTCTTTATATATAAGATAAATCATCCACAGTGAAACGCCGGTAAAAATGCTTCTGAAAATATTTACGAAAGCTGCAGAATCATAGAACCGCTCAATAATTGGGATAATCCCTGTAATGTAAACGAAATACTTCTGGTCTATGGGAGCAAAGACAAATTGGGTAACAAGTGGCCCCCAGTATATCAAAATAATCATGAGCAGGGCAAACTGAATCCAGTGATAATACATTACCTGCCTGTTCCTTACAAAAATAATTGCAAGGAAAGGAACCGCCCACAGAAAATACTGGGGATGGAAATAACATAGACTTATATAAGCCAGGTAAATTATCGCGCTATAATTCAGCATCAGGTCAAAATTCTTATTACCCGTGTGGAAATAACTTAGTATTATAACTACATAAACCGCCACGAAAATAAAAATGGTGTCATGTATTATCAGTTCCAACCTCGAAGATAATATATAACTAAAATGCTGCGCGTTAAGCAGCGTAAAGAACAAACTTCTTCCATAATAAAAATAAGAGAAAAGCTCCAGCGCTAAAAGGCCGGAAACTCCTATTGCTGCCAGGATGGCATAATCCTTCTTTGTCCGCGCCAGGTAAAATATAAAAAGGGGCAGTATCATTATGGGGAAAAACCTCAATGCTATAGCAAGGGCAAGCACAACAATAGCCCAGTATTTCCTTTGCTTTTTTGCAAGAAGGAGCGCAACCAGAGTTGCAAATATCCCGATTACGTCATGCCTTGCAAAAACATAAAGTACGAATATTACCACCGGATTAAATATCCAGAATTTAAAAACCTGGAGTCTTTTTCCCGGCTCGCCATCAAATGAAAGCCGCAGAATTATAAACATGCATCCGATATCGAATACAAGATAAAGTATCTTAAAAAGGGTGAGTATGGTAAATACGTTATAAGTGCTGTTGAAGCTAACCCAGGACGCCCATGTATCTTTTTCAAGAAGTATTGAAGAAATCTCATTTATTGCGGGAAACATGAACTTCAGGAACATCAGATAAGCAGAGTGTATAATATGCATTAGCATCTGCTCGAAGCTGGAGCTGAAATCACCGGCAAAAACTGTTTCCGCTGCTCTCTGATAAATTGATAGAAGGTCCCGCTGGAAAAAAAATGGGATAAATATTAACCTTATAAGGAGCCCTACCAGAAAATATTTATAAAAGCGCCTTAAATAGACTTTATTATCAAATATTTCCCTGGATGCTATTGCGCTGCCGAGATTATTAAAAAAATGCTTCATTTTTACTATTTAAATAAAGTTTCCTGCCTGACCATGATAAAAAACAATTTTAATATAAATCCATCCCAAATACTAAAACAAATTCAAAAATATGCCTTTTTATCTTCCCTTTAAGTAATTGGATACGAATTCCGAGGTCTTCCTGGGACCACTCCTGAACAGGTGATAGAGGAACCTGCCAGCAAGGTAGGAACTGCCTCCCCTGGTTTCTTTATTTTTGCCCTGTTTTAAACTTCCTGCCCTGCCTTCACCTGAAATATTGATGTCGTCCCTTTCTTTCAAGGCACTTGATACGGGGTCCCTGCAAAAATCAATTAAAGGCCTGCATACCTTCTCCCACGTATAGTCTTCCGCTATTTTCTTAATATTCTCAACACAGCCGTCATAATAATCTTTGTCATCAGCAAGCCTTATAATAGCATTAACAATTCCTCTAACATCTCCTTCACCGGTAATGATTCCGATACCTTTCCTTTCAACCATATCACTTAAGTAATCCCCTTTTGTGGAAATTACCGGCAGGCCCGTCCACAGGTAATCCAGTATCCTGGTTCGGTATGAGAATCTTGTCTCAATATGCTCGGGGTGGGTAATTATTCCAGCATCAGCTTCCAGGAAATAATTCTGCCTGTCATTGTAATCTACCCATCCAAAATTAAAAAAGACATTTTTTTCATACACGCCCAGTTTTTTGGCAAGGTTGACTGTATCATTTACAAGCTGCAGCTCCCTTACCTCGGGATTAGGATGTTTTACCCCCATAAAGAAAAGCTTTATGTCGCTTCTTTTCTTCTCTATTTCAGACATGGCTTTAATAAGCGTTAGCGGGTCAAACCAGTTGTAAATTCCTCCTCCCCATATAACAACGAAATCATCGCTGCCTATACCCTGCACCTTATTTCTCAACACATCCCTTTCATGAATAGGCCTGGCGGCAGGCAGGCCGAAGGGAACTACGTCTATCATCTTTTTTAACGAAGGGTCCTGATTATAGGAATGTGGATTTACACGGTTCAAGGCCGCAAGCATGCCCAGCCAGAAATCTCTCTGCCTTTCAGAGGCGCAGATAAAGAAATCACCGTAGTAAAACTGCTCATTGAAAATATTATGTATCGATTCATGTATCTCAAGCCGCTTTTTTATGGGCTCGCTGCTGTATTCTGCCAGAGAAGCAAGGTTATAGGGATCATAAATATCCATAATCAGGTATTTGCCGGAATCCTTTATGCTCCTGTATTTAGCAAAGGTCATCCCCCCGCTTAATATTATATCGACCTCTTTAATGAGCTCCCGCAGCTGTCCGTCATCCCTGAACTGGACTATCCTGAAATTTTGCCCCTGCAAATCAGTTTTATTGGGCACGGCAAGTATGACATCCATATACTGTGAAAGAACTGTAGCGAAGTTCCACACTCTTATTGCGGGTCCCGCCATTTCTCCTGAAACCACCTCTCCTGATACAATAAGGAGTTTCCTTTTTATGTCCTTCTCGAATATTTCGTAAATTCCAAGGGATTTTAACAGGTTTATCTGTATTTTCTGGTAATCAGGGTCCGCTGAGACAGACAGGAACTGGCCCTTGAAATATGAAAAAACCGCCTTGTCGTCCCTTTTCCTGTTTTCCTGGATTTTTTTTCTTTTCTCCATCAGCCGGGGCAGGTTGTCAAAAAAGTCCTTTACGGCCATAATGGAACTTAAGGGCTCTTCCGATATGCTTACTCCTCCGGATTTTTGCTGTTTGGCAACCAGGCTGGTAAGGTCATAATAACTTTTATAATCAAATTTCAAATCTGTAAAAACGCGGTTAAAAATCCCTGAAAGCGTTCCTGAAAAAGCTTTTGAAAGATTCTCATCATCGTAATTTTTAAAAATCGAGTAAAGCGAATTTCTCTCTTTAAGGAATCTTAACTTATCCTCGCTTATCGCCCTGGATGTCCCGTGATGGTGGTGATAAACTATGGACTCAGGGGAAAACACTACCCTGTATCCCAGAACCCACAACCTCCATCCGAGGTCAACATCTTCATAATACGCAAAAAAATCTTCATCAAAGCCGCCGGCTTCAAGGAAGACCTCCCTATTTATCATCATGGCTCCGCCATTTACAAATGGAAGAAAGCTGTATTCGTCATGTCCCCCCTCTTTTGCCGGCCTGCCATAATCTATCTGGAATCCCTTCCCTTCGAAATTTATCATGCCTCCGACGAAATCGATTTTTTTACCGTCCATTGAAAGGACCTTCGAACCCGAAGCAACGACTTCTTTGTCCTTATATATGGGCCTGAGCAACTCAATCAGCCAGTTTTTATCAACCCTTGTGTCATTATTGAGAAAAGCTATGTATTCGCCCCTGGCAGCTTTTGCCGCCTGATTATTTGCGGTAGCAAAACCTTTATTGCTGCTGTTTT
>CAYVWW010000101.1:0-5073 GCA_964455605.1 uncultured Actinomycetota bacterium
ATACCGCTCTGGTCTCTGTAAAATTCCCTATCATCGCCCGGTATGTTTGAAAGACGGACAAAATTTAATCTTACAAAGAATCCTATCAGAAATAAAAAAATTACTATTATAAATGTTAATATTAATTTTTTTTTCTTCAATTTGTTTTGATGTGAGATTAAAAGTATCTTGTTTTTAATATTATATTATCTATAACTAAATATAAATAGCAATTAAATAGCAGTATGCAAAAGGCAGGTTCGTCTTTTTACAGGATTTGATGATTTCTATTTCATTTCAAACATATCAATCAAGGTAAGAATGGGCATACAGTATTTTATTGTTAAGTATATCAAAGGTTTTTACGGCATCCATAAGTTCCCTGTCAAGCGGGTTGAGTATTGCGCTATCAAGGCCGTGGCTCAGGAGTATCACCAGATATATACGGTTTAAAAGACTCTTCAGCTTTCCCGGAGAAGACTGCGAAACATTACTGAGCCCAACTATTGTTTTTGGCTCATCGTCAAGCCCCATCACATCCTTCAGCTCCTTAAACGCCTTCAGCGCATTAATACAATTTAGAACCTGTTCCTGCAGGACGGCTACCGGCAGGACCAGGGGGTCAAGATAAATATCGCTCACGGGAACTCCATATTCAATCGCAGAATTAACTATATTAATAGCTATCTCCAGCCTGCTATCCACATCAGGAGGGACCCCGTCCCTGTTAAGGGCAATTCCCACTATCTTACTGTTATATTTCTTTGCCATTGGCATAAGTATATCAAGCTTATCCTTGTCTCCGGTAACAGAGTTAATCATAGCCGCCCCTTTATGAACTTTAAGGCCGGCCTCCATTGCTTCTATATTTTTAGTATCAAGAGCAAGATTTACATCCACCTCGGACTGGATGCTCTCAACCAGCCACTGCATCAGCTCTTCACCATTTTTTGTCGCAGGGCCTATATTTATATCTACATAGTTCGCGCCCGCTTCCTTTTGCTCCTTTGCCATCTTTATAATTGGCGCAGCATTTCTCTCCTTCACTGCACTGGCAACAACCCCTTTTGATACTGTTATGTTCTCGCCTACTATTAACATATCTCTCCCCTGGCTAAAAATTTTATACAGTTAATAATACGGTCAACTTCCCTGGAATACTACATTAAAACAAATCAAATCAATCAAGATTTGTGATCAAACCATTTTATGTAAATTTCATCATAGGCCCCATCTTCCTTTATCTCTTCTATGATGCCGTCAACTTCTTCTTTTAATGTGCTTCCGTTGTTAAATACTATACCAAATTCCTTGCCCGATTTTACGATTTCAAGAGCGCTGTAAATACCAGCATCCCCGGTTATAAGGTTCACACCGACCGGAAGCGAAAGGAACATCCCGTCTATCTCCTTATTTTTCAGGGCATCAATCATCACAACCACATCTTCATATCTTTTAATTTTAAAATTAAGCAGATAATCTTCATCAAGATATTTTTCCTCGCTGCTTAATATTCCTACGGGCGCTCCCTCCAGATTTTCCTTAATCTTTACATCGGACTCGTTCAGGACGATTAGCATGTACTCCATCGTGAAATAGGGTATGGAAAAATCAACTATAGCTTCCTTGTCAGGTGCTATCGGTATGGCAGATATTATCATATCAAGTTTTACATCTTCAGGAATCTCGTAGCTGCTCTTCCAGTCTATTACCACTATTTCAAGGTCCTTATCCATCCTGGCTGCTATCTCTTCTGCGATATCGATGTCAAAGCCTTTTATTTCGCTATCTTCCATAAATTCGAAAATCGGGTATGTTGGATCGCAGCCGACCAGGAGGTCCGGACCGATCTGGCCTTCTTCCTGTCTGCCATTATCCGACCTGCAACCGCCAGAACTAATAAGAAAGAAAATAATTGCTCCAGCAATGAACGCATATAAAAAAAATAAAAATAAATCTTTATTTTTTTGTATAAAATTTAAAAACATCTAACAAATTTGCTTCTCATTTAATTTACCCACCGGTAAATAATTTACCATAGCTTAAATTTTATTGGAATCTTATTATTTTTCAAGCAATAATTTGGCTTTAAATAGCCAAACATAATTAAAAAGATATATAAGCAATAAATATATTATTTTAAGAATGCGGAATCTTACAATCTTTCAGGAATAACTATGATATATTATTTTAAGAAATGAATTTATATCCTACTCATTATATGTTAAAATTAATAGTGTTTAATGATAATATTATTATTAAATATCAGTGTTTTTAATATTTTTATTTAAAAGAGGCGCAGAAAAGGGTTAAATACAGTTTATAAATATAAGTTTGCGGGTCAATTTGATTTTTACTTAAAAATAGTATAAAGTATTCCAAGTTTTATTTCAGACAGGTCTGGAAAGTCTGGAAAATTATTTAAAAGGTTGGTGATAAAAAATGGCTAAACGAGATGATATCAAGAAAAAGTCTGAGGAAATCGGGATAAACGGCCTCAACAGCATAAGCAACCTGGAAGCCGAGATAATGAAAATTATCTGGAAGAGCGGCAAGGTAACAGTAAGGGAAGTCCATGAGGACATGCTTAAAAAAGAGATAGAAAGCAAAGAGCATGGCTTCATACCTTACACTACTGTAATGTCAACAATGACTACCCTTGCTGAAAAAGGCCTCCTGAAGCAGAATAAGACTTCAAAAACGTACCTTTATTCTGCTGCTGTTGACAAAAAGGAGCTTTCAAAGAGGATAATACAGTCAGTTTCCGATAAGTTGCTCGAGGATAGCACAAGAGGCATGGTTTCGAGGTTCTTATCTGACAGCAAGAATATCTCAAAAGAAGGGATAAACAATCTGTTAAAAGATATAGATAAGTACTAAAATCCGCTTATCCGCGATGTTTCTACTGATGGCATCATAGCTATCCTGAAGAGATACTAATAAATTTTTTAGAATTTTATTCATGCGGGGGCATCGGGTAGAATCATAATAAAACTCTTTGGCAGTTCTATTTGCGCCGGAAAAAATTTTACATACGTAAATACACTGTAAATGATATGTAAAAAATATTTATAAAAACTAAATATATATTTTTATGTTTTTCTTAGAAATAATCATAACATATATTTTGCCGGCCATTTACACAAGCGCTGTCAGTCTTGTCCTTGTCCTGCTTATTCTTTTTATATTCAGGATCAAGGATTCAAATATAAGGATACTTTTTTTCTTCATACCGCTTGCAAAACCATTTTTGGTAATTGCGGAAAAATTTGATATTGGTAAACATTATTTTCAATACAATCCTTTCGCAGCTTTTATAAGATTTCCCGACCCCGCCAATATTATAAAAAGCTTTAACATCTTTGAAAACGGGCCCAAGGTTGATTTCAACATAAACTACCTTATCCTTTTTATAGCATCCATAACAATAATAATTGTCCTTATCGCAAGGTGGGTTAACCTCCTTTTTTTCTACAGGCGGCTCGCATACGAAGAAAGGGTCGGCAGGGATGACGTCCCAGAGCTTTACACGATAATGGATAGATATACTGATAAAATAAAGCTTGATACCCCCGTGGTAAGTCTTACCCACAGGGATTTTTATTCGCCCTTCGTTGCCGGCATCAAAAACTACACAATGGTTCTATCTCCAACCTTAATAGAGAACCTGAGCCAGGATGAAAAGGAAACTTTGATCCAGCACGAACTATCACATATAAAACGTGGCGACAACCTTATAGGATGGCTTGCGCTGATACTAAGGGACCTTTCCTTTTATAACCCGATTGCCTACATTGCCTATGGTTTTATTAGAGAGGAACAGGAAAAGGACAGCGACAAGCTTATGGTCAGATACTCGGGAAAGTCCAAAAAAGAAATATCTAAAAATATCCTTGGTATCATCCTTAAATTAAACTCGATTGCCACTAAAAGATTGGGCGCGGATGCGCCGTATACATCAACCTTTTCGCCATTTAGCTTCATTAACCACATCAGGATAAAAAACAGGATAAAATCCATTTCAAGGGCTAACCCTGAAAGAATTTACAGCCGTATCCTTCCAAGGTTTTTAATGTATTTATTATTTGCCTTCCTTTTGCTTATACAGGTAGTTTTAATTTTTAAGGTAGACAACCTGATTATCTCGCTAAGGTAATCTCTGGTAGCGTAACGCAGCTACTCTACTATAATCCCGGATGCATTAAATTAACCTATTATCCCATTCAGGCATACCTGTTTGATTTAACAACCTTCAAGTAGTAGCATAAAAGATGTATTGTAATTATATATAATCGTAATACATAAACTACTTAAGGAAGGAGGCAGGTTTGAAACCGGTCAATAAGACTAAGGACCTCTGGAACAAAGACCTTAAGTTGGAAGGTCTCAAAAACAGCGTGAGTCCGATGTGCTGTTGGTTATGGTGCATTTACTGGCATCCTTATCCATATTAAGCATCTAGAATATGAACCTATACACTAGCAGCTACAATTACTATAAAAAAATAAATACGGAATACACCCTGATAAGCAACAATCTTACAGGCGCGATGGATGTAATAGAGAACCATACCTGGAAACTGGCAGAAGAAAAAAACTTTGAAGGTATGAAGCCGGATATTTTATCAAGCCTGGTAGATAGGGGATATTTTTACCCCGATCCCGAAAAAGAGGAAGGGATATTTAAAGAGCTTTTCCACAACTATACTAAAAAAATGTTTTCAAAACCTGTCAGGTTCGTTTTTTGCCCTTCCTACGAGTGCAACCTCGCATGTATTTACTGCTTCCAGAAGGACCTTCCCCATAACCCGGATAAATTCATGGGCAAAAAAGTCCTTGACGACTCCCTTAAAGCAGCAAGGGAAATATCTTCAAGGAGGACCGGGACCATTGAATCCATAGAACTCTTCGGAGGGGAACCGCTTCTTTTAAAAAGCAAAATCAATGTAGAAAAAATCCTTAAATTCGCAGAAGATGAAGATGCGACCATAACGATAGTAACCAACGGGGTGCTTATAAAGGATTTCATTGACATACTGAGGCCGGTAAAAAACAGGATAAACATGCTCCAGATAACTGTTGACGGCCCGCCTGA
>CAYVWW010000102.1:0-5039 GCA_964455605.1 uncultured Actinomycetota bacterium
TTTTTCAGGAGATAAAATTTTGGCAGTTTCAGCCATAAAGTGGACTCCACAGAATATTATAATTTTTTTCCTTGTTTTTGATGCTTCAACACTTAGTTGGAAAGAATCCCCTGTAAAGTCTGCAATATCCTGGACTTCCCCTATTTGATAATTGTGTGCCAGTATGATAGCATCTTTTTCTGTTTTCAGCTTAATTATATTGTTCAAAAGTTCAATGTTTAAATCCATAATTCTTCTCTTAGAGTACCGAGATGTTTTTGTTATTGTAAAACAACATTTATAAAATTAAAACAGGCACTTTTCTTTGACTTGATAATTGAGCTAACTTTTCATATATTAACCTTTAGGTAGACGGTATAAAAATATGCTTTAAAGTAATGATTTATTTTTATTTTAGTGTTATTATTTCAAACTCAGATAATTTTAATTTTAATTTTAAACAATATCTTATTCTAATGGTGATAACCTGTTGAAACTGATTATAAGCGAAAAAGAAATAGCTGCCAGAAGGATTGCAAAAATACTTGCAGGCGATGGCGTAGCAGAGGAAAAAGTATATGGTGTCCCCGTCTATCATTTCGACCTTAATGGTGAAGAATATAAGGTTATTGGGTTAAAGGGCCATATAATGAAGGTAGATTACCCCAGTGAGTATGCGAACTGGTTTAAAGTAGATCCTGTAGAACTTATTGATGCCGAGATAGAAAAGGTTCCTTCTCAGAAAAAGATAGTCCAGGCGCTTAAAAAGGTTTCAGCTGACTCTGATGAAATTATAGTAGCGACTGACTATGATAGGGAGGGAGAACTTATCGGTTATGATGCCGTGCAGGTTGTTAAGGAGAGCAAGCACGATGCTGACTCAGTTGCCAGAAGAGCTAAATTTTCGTCTATTACTCCTGAAGATATAAATAAGGCGTTTTCGAAACCCGGGAAAATTGATATTAATCTTGCCTTTGCTGGAAGAGCGAGGCAGGACATAGACCTGGTATGGGGGGCTACATTAACACGTTTCATATCCCTTGCCTCATTCCAGGTTAAGGATAAGTTTTTGTCGGTTGGAAGGGTCCAGACTCCTACTCTTGCGCTTATCGTTGATAAAGAATTAGATATAAAATCATTCGTGCCCACTCCCTACTGGACTGTAAGCGTAAAACTTTTAACCGAAGCAGGCGAGGAGTTTGAAGCGGACCATAAGAAAAAAAGGTTTCTTAAGGAAGAAGATGCAAAGGTAGTTATTTTAAAAATTGGTGACACGGGTAATGTGGCAAGTGTAAAGGAAAGTGTCAGGGCCATTTCACCTCCGGCTCCTTTTAATACCACGGCTCTTATAAGCAGTGGAAGTTCAATGGGCTTCTCTGCATCAAAGACAATAAATGTTGCAGAGAGTTTGTATATGAATGGTTATATTAGTTATCCGAGAACAGACAATACGGTTTATCCCCCGTCTTTAAATCTTAAGGAAGTCGTTAAGATGTTGGGCACTTCAGGAGAGTTCAGGCATATGTCTGAAAAAGTGCTTGCCCGGGAAAACATAGTGGCAAGCCGGGGCAGAAAGAAGACGACGGACCACCCGCCAATTTATCCTGTTTCGGTTGTGGATAAAGGCAATTTAAGCAGTGATGAATGGAAAATCTATGATTTAATCGTCAGAAGGTTTTTGTCTACCCTGATGCCTGCTGCGAAGGTTAAGAATATAAATGTGAATATCGATATAAACGGGGAAACTTTTATTGCTAACGGCTCCAATATGCTTGAAGCAAACTGGATTGAATTTTATCCATACTATAAACATAAAGATATGATAATCCCACAGCTTGAAGAGGGGCAGGTTATAACTGTCAAATCAAAGGATATGGAGAGCAAAGAAACAAAACCTCCTTCGAGATATACTCAGGGAAAACTGGTAGAAAAGATGGAAGAGCTGGGACTGGGGACCAAGGCAACCCGCCATACGATAATACAGAATTTAATTCAGAGGGGTTACGTAAATGGAAATCCCCTGGTTCCGTCGGAAAAAGCTATTGCCGTAGTAAAAATGCTTAAAAAACATGCAGAAAAGATATCTTCTCCTGAAATGACGTCCGAGCTGGAAATGTATATGGATGGGATTGTGAGTGGAGATGAAACAAGGGAAGACGTTCTGAATAGGTCCAGGAAGATGCTCAGGGAAGTTATGGCAAACTTACAAAAGGGAAGGGATGAGATATCCAGGGAGATAAAGAAAGGGGTAAAGGAAGACCTGGTGATAGGAAAGTGCCCGAGAGAAAATTGCAACGGTAATTTAATTGTAAGGGTATCGAGAAAAACAAAAAAAAGATTCGTAGGCTGCAGCGCTTATCCGGAGTGCACTGTTACGTTCCCCCTTCCACAAAAGGGTTTACTTGTTACAACGAAGGAATTATGTAAATATTGTAATTACCCCATTGTTAAGATTATAAATAAAGGTAGAAAACCGTGGAATTTATGCATAAATCCAGATTGTCCTGGAAAAGATGAAAAGTATAAAAATTATAAAAATAACGGAGCAAGTAAGGGAGCTTCTGATTAAAGCGAGCTTTGGCCTGCCTCCTGATATTGAAGAAGCTCTGGCTGCAGCCATGAAGCGTGAGTCAAACCATAGGGCAAAGGAGATATTGAAGCTCATCCTAAAAAATGAGGAAGTTTCAGGCAGGGAAAAACTGCCGCTATGCCAGGATTGTGGGCTGGTATATGTTGATATAGAGATAGGCCGGGATGTTGTTATAGAAGACGCTGGTGAATTAACAGAGTTGATAAATAAGGAAGTTGCCGATACTTATAGCGAGTATTATTTAAGAAGGTCGGTTGTTACAGACCCGTTATATGAAAGAAAGAATACTTCAGACAATACACCTGCAATAATACACACATTTTTTACACAGGGGTCCGGTATCCATATAAGGCTATATTTAAAAGGGGGCGGAAGCGAGAACTGCTCTGCCCTTTACATGCTTGACCCATCGACCGTAGAGGATGAGATTATAAATCTTGTAGTAGACAGGGTAAAGGAAATAGTTACAAAGTGCTGCCCGCCTGTAATACTGGGCATTGGCATTGGTGGCTCATCTTCCGAAGTAGCGCAGCTTGCAAGGATCGCCAGCTTCAGGGATATAAGGAAGAGAAATCCTGATAAGAGATATGGAAAATTAGAGGGAAGGATACTGGAAGCTGTAAATAAAACTGGAATAGGTCCCCAGGGGTTGGGTGGAGAAACGACGGCACTGGCATGTAATATAGAATATGCGCCCTGCCATATGGCAACTCTCCCTTTTGCAATTTTTATGGGCTGTCATTCAATGCGGAGGGCTGATTCGAAAATATCCCCGCCGTAGATATCATAGGCTACGAATAGCGGCAGGTCCGAAACCTCAATCTCAAAAACTGCCTCAGCTCCAAGGTCGCTGTAAGCGACAGTTTTTATGTTTTTGACTTTTGTCGATAAATATGCGGCAATGCCGCCAATTGCTACGAAATAAACGGATTTATATTTTTTTAACAGATGTTTAAATTTATCGCTTCTCCTGCCTTTCCCAATAGTTGCCTTAAGCCCCATTTTCATCAGGGGCTCTGTCAGGTTGTCCATTCTTGCGCTGGTGGTCGGTCCGATACTTCCGCTTTTTTTTCCTGGAGGTGCCGGAGAGGGACCGACATAAAATATCGTGGCGTTCTGTAAATCTACAGGCAGACTTTTATGTGAAGCAATACATTCGGTAAACCTTTTGTGAGCTGCGTCCCTGGCGCCAAGTATGGTACCGGTTAAATAAACCCTATCTCCTGCTCTTAAATTCTTGATTTTTTTATCTGTCAGAGGTGTTTTTAATTTGAAGATATTATTTTCCAATTTACATCATCCAGACCATCTTAGTCGTAATCAGTCATCATCATTACTGAAATACCTGTCTTTTTTAAAATAATTGTCATAGGAATAGTATGATTTCTTTACCGGAGTCTGCCTCCTGCCTCTTCTCGAGCTGAATATTATTATAACGATTATAAATATTATAAACAAAACTATAATACCAAGGATCACGATTAAAAAGTATGTGAGGAATTTTGTTTTTTCCCCCTGTATATATATTTCCCTTTCATCGCCATACTTAATGTTCCATATCGCGATGTTATTATCTCCCATAACATCAGCATTATGTTCGGTTATTTTTACCGGGAACTTTACCTGGTAAGTAATGCTTAAGATTTCTTTATCTGCGCTGGTAAGGTCGGCGATTTTTTTATAGTCGGAGTTCATATCCGAGGAAGCAAGAAGCGTATCATCTATTTTCATATCGATATAGTCTTCGAAAAAGTATTCGCTATAAAAGAAGTAATCATCCTTTTTAAGCCTGGCGAGGAATCTTTCCGGAGGTTTCTCGGATAAATTATCTATAGATATGTGCTGAAGGAAATTTATATCTTCAAAATTGGCTGTGGATGTGAAGTGGGTATATTCACCTTCCTCAAACACATCCTTTTCTCCATCCTGCAAATTCTCAAGTATCTTATTATAGAGAGATTGATTATCATCAAGGATGAGTTCGCTGTTATGTAGATATTCGGTCTTAACGGCAATGTCGATTATTCTTGACCCGGAGTAGTCACTGTTTATCTGTGTAAAAATATTTATTACCGTGGGGTCGCAGGAAGAAATAAATGGGATAAGAAAAATAAATAAAAGAATTATTATTAAAGTTTTTAAGTAGCTTAATTTTATCATGGTTTTTTTGCTATATTATTAAGTAATTTTAGCATATCAGTTATCAATGTTGTATAAGAAATATCAGTTTTATAAAAGGTTGCATAAGTTGTTAAGAATTATTTTCGATGATGCTTATTATTACAGTTTCATAAAAAAATAGAAACCTGAATAGGCTTTTGACGTTAATAAATTAGGCGTCTGCTGGATATACCTGGCAAAGCTGTCAAAAAATATTTATACTGGATAAAAAAAAGCTCTAACTGTATTATAAATGTATTATATCTACATTTACAGGGCACCTGGCGTAAGAGTGCCTGAAAAAATGATA
>CAYVWW010000103.1:0-5024 GCA_964455605.1 uncultured Actinomycetota bacterium
GTTGCCATACTCATCTTGTCAACTTTCATGAGAACGCTATCGGCCATTGTTAGTTTTATGTCCACGTAAATATCTTTGTTTATGGGGAGGTCCGAATTACATTCCCGGGTAAAATGGTATATCGGGTTAAATGGGGTAAACGATATATTATTCCTCGTGTTCCTGGTAAAAATATTTTTTTCTATCCCGGGATTAAGGAAATACTGCCATCTCATTGCCCCTACTTCTTCCGGGTAGAGTGTCCCCTCTACGAAGCGCTTGAGCATGTTTATAGCGCCCTTTTTCTGTGGCTGGTCAGGCAACTTCATAATAAGTGGTGATATCATTTTCCTCCTCATAATGGAAGGGACCATATTGTAATAACGGTTTAGCCGCGCTGCCTTGAGCCGGTCATAACCCAGGAACATCTCGTCCCCGCCTTCACCGCTAAGGCATACTTTTACCTGCTCTCTCGCTTTCTTGCTTATAAGGTAAAATGGTATTGTCGAAAGGTCGGTCATTGGCTCGTCAAGGTGATATAAGCTTTTTTCCACATCTTCATGAGAAATAGGGTTAATCATAAGTATGTTGTTTTCCACGCCGAAGAAATCGGAAACTATTTTGACGTAAGGAAGTTCGGAAAAACTTTTATCTTTATATCCTATTGAAAAAGTCTGGAACTTTCCGGGATATAGCTTTGAAACAAAACCTACGATGGTGCTGGAATCAAGCCCTCCTGAAAGGAAAACTCCGAGCGGCACGTCACTTATAAGACGTCTTTTAATGGATTTTTCAAGTGCCGAATAAATCCTTTCTGCTGCCTCAGCTTCATCGAAAATTTCCGGCTTAAATTCAAGGTCCCAGTATTTCTGTGTTTTCAGGTTGCCGTTTTTAAAAATTGCATAATGCCCCTGGCGGAGTTTGTATATATTTTTAAACATGGTATCGGGAGCAGGAACGAATTCATATCCGAGATAGTAATACATTGATTGAAGGTTTATTTCCTTTTTAACGCAATTTGCCATAAGGATGCTTTTTATTTCCGAGCCAAAAATCAGCTTCCCGTCTTTAAGGTAATAATAAAGTGGTTTAATGCCAATCCTGTCCCTTGCGAGGAAAAGCTCTCCTTTTTCTTCATCCCAGATGGCGAATGCGAACATTCCATTAAACTTTTTAAGGCAATCGGGGCCATACTCTTCATAGCTCTTAAGGACTACCTCGGTATCGGTATGGCTGTCGAAACTGTACCCTTTAGAGATAAGCTCGTCCTTTATTTCCGGGAAGTTGTACACTTCTCCGTTGTAAACTATCCATAGTTTTCCGTTCCGGCTGGACATCGGCTGGTTTCCCTTTGCTGAAAGGTCAAGGATGCTTAAACGGGAATTTCCTATTGAGAGTGAAGGGAAAGTCTTAATACCGTTTGTATCTGGTCCCCTGTGGTTGATTTTCTGGACCATTTTATTGATAAGCTTTTCGTCGTTCCAGTTAAATCCGCAGATTCCGCACATCATTTTAATCCCTCTAAAAATTATAAAAATAGTTTTTTGCCTGTATAATGTAGTGAATACTCTGGGCAAATCCTTTTAGCCGGTTTTTTTACAGGTAATCATTATCCCTGTACCATTTTGCTGTTTGCTCAAGGCCCTCTTCGATCCCAACCCTGGGGATATAGTTTATTTCTCTTTTTGCCTTATCGATTTTAAAAGCCCTGTTCTGCCTGTACCAGTCAACCCTTCGCCTGAATAACGGCGGGGAAATCTTAAGCGGCATACAGATAAATTCGCAAATGCAGGCAGCTACGTATAAGGGTAAAAATGGAAGCTGTATGAATTTGATTTCCTTACCCAGCGCCTTGCCAATTTTTTTAACGAGTTCTTTGATGGTAAAGTACTCCTCGTCAGCAATAAGGTAAACTTCGGCATTTTTTCTATCGCTTTCAAAAGCTGCGTAAAAGCCGTCGTTCAGGTTATCTATGTAGACGGGGTGGTAAAATGCCTTTCCACTACCGAACATATAAAACTTGCCTTTGTTTGCAAAACGGAACAGGTAAAGGAAACGTTCAGGGTCGCCGGGACCGTAAATCGCTGTTGGCCTTATAATAACACTCTTGAGCCCCTTTGCCGCAAATTCCTTTACGACTTTTTCTCCTTCGTGTTTGCTGTACTGATAATAATCAACAGGTTCTATAGGTGAATCTTCATCACCGGGCGGGTTTTTAACATCCCCGTGCACCCCCTGTGTCGAGCAATATACGAATTTTTTTAAAGGTTTTTTGATTGCTTCTTCGCAAATGATCCGGGTGCCTTCCACATTAACATCCCAGTAGGTTTTTTTCGAAGCGTTAATCTTTCTGAAAGAAGCAGCAAGGTGAAAAACGCCTTCTACGTCCTCGAGCGATTTTTTAACAGTTTCCCTGTCCGTAACTGAGCCAAGGGTAATTTTTGCGCCTTTTTTCAGGAGATAGTCATATAAAATGCCCTTCTGGTTATCCAGTACCTTGACTTCATGGCCTTTATCTATGAGATATTCTACAAGACGGCTGCCCGTAAAGCCTGTTCCGCCTGTTACAAGTAATTTCAATCTTTACCCCTTTCATTAAAATTTAAATAGTTAAATAATCAAAAATACTCCAAGGGTGATTTGTTTTTGATATTTTATATCATTTGTGATTAATAAGAAAGCACCTAGACTTAAAAACGAATAAAATTTTTTTTAAATGAATATGATTATAATCATCTTTTTACACCTTTTTTGTTATAATTAATTAAAATTTTTTTAATTAATCCGTTTTTAAGAAATAAAAAGGAAAAGCAAAAATAATGAGCATAGCTGTAACCGGTGGGGCTGGATTTATTGGCTCGCATCTATGTGAAAAGTTAATAAATCTCGGATTTAAAGTAATATGCATAGATAATTTTGATGACTTCTATAATCCTGCGTTTAAAGAGGACAATATCTCAGGGATTATTGACAAGCCGGGCTTTAAACTTTACCGCTCGGATATATGCGAACCTGCCCAGATGGAAGAGATTTTCTCGGATAATGATATAGAAATGGTAATACACCTGGCTGCAAGGGCGGGGGTAAGGCCTTCTATAGTTGACCCTGTTTTATATGAAAAGGTAAATGTTTCAGGTACGGTTAATATACTTGAGTGCTGCAGGAAATACGGTGTAAAAAAATTTGTTTTTGCTTCGTCCTCTTCGGTTTATGGGGGTAATAAGAAGATACCGTTTTCGGAGGATGATAATGTTGACTGCCCAGTTTCCCCTTATGCAGCTACGAAGAAGGCGGGAGAGTTAATTTCTTACACCTACCATGATTTATTCGGAATATCGGTTTTTTGTTTCAGGTTTTTTACGGTTTATGGGCCAAGGCAGAGGCCGGAAATGGCAATACATAAATTTTCCAGCAGTGTATTGGATGGGAAGCAGCTGGAGATTTATGGCGATGGCTCTTCTTCAAGGGATTACACATATATCGATGATATTATTTCCGGTCTGGTTAACGGTATTGACAGAATAGAAGGTTACGAAATCATAAATTTGGGGAACTCAAAAACTGTAAAGTTGATGGAACTGGTAAGGTTGATAGAGAAGACTGCAGGAAGGAAGGCAGACCTGAAATTTATGGACAGCCAGCCAGGGGATGTTTTTACAACTTACGCGGATATTAGAAAAGCAAGAAAAATGTTAAAATATTCTCCCGGGACCGATATCAGTGAAGGTCTGGACAGGTTTATAAAATGGTATAAAGAAAAAAAGGAAGTGGGGCTATTTGATGGATAAGCTGGAAAAACCCGAAAAAAATAATGATTCCGGTATAGATTTATCTGTTGTCGTTCCTGTTTACAACGAAAAGGAAAGTGTTGCCTCTCTCTGCGAAAAAATTGAGCGAACCCTATCAGGGATGGATTTGAATTATGAAGTGCTGCTTATTGATGACGGCAGCACGGATGGTACTTTTGAGGAACTTTTGAAAATCCACGATAAAAATAGGCTTTTTAAGATAATAAGATTCAGGAAAAATTTTGGCCAGACGGCAGCTATAAGCGCCGGCTTTGATTTTTCGGAAGGGGAGGTAGTAATAACCCTGGACGCTGATTTGCAGAATGATACGAGGGATATCCCGGTTTTAATGGAAAAGATTAATGAGGGTTATGATATCGTAAGCGGATGGCGCATGAATAGAAAAGATAAGGCAGTGACCAGGAGGTTCCCTTCAATGGTCGCAAACAAAATAATATCGAAGCTGACCGGTGTTTATCTTCATGATTATGGGTGTACTCTTAAAGCTTACAGAAAAGATGTGATAAAAAACATCGATCTTTACGGTGAGATGCACCGTTATATACCTGCCATAGCAAGCTGGATGGGGGTAAGTGTCGTAGAAGTCCCTGTAAGGCACCACAGTAGGAAATATGGGAAATCCAAGTATGGGATTTCTAGGACCATAAAAGTAATTCTTGATATAATAACGGTAAAGTTCCTTTTAAGTTATTCCCAGAGGCCAATACAGGTTTTCGGTGTGCTGGGTTTATTTTCAGCCAGTGTCGGATCTGTTATAACGGTATACCTTATTATAATGAGAATATTCTTCAGTCACCCGCTTGGAGACAGGCCGCTTTTTACCCTTTCAATATTTATGATTTTTATAGGTATCCAGTTAATTACCATGGGGCTTCTTGCAGAAGTTCTAATGAGGGTTCATCATGAAGTCCAGGATAAATCTACATATGTAATAAGGGATATAATCTTAAAATAAATTCAAGTTTATAATGAATGAATTAAGCCGTATTTTCGACCTGCTAAGGATTTATGCAAGCTTTTGCCTTAAGAGTGAATATTGCAATTACTATCCTGTAAGGCTCTGGATAGAATTATCAAGCAGATGTAATTTAAAATGCCGTTTCTGTTATAACAGAAAGCTTCCCCCGACGCAGGAGGGCGACATGGATTTTGGGTTATACAGGAAAATAATTGATGAAGCTAAAGGCAAGGTCCATGATGTAAATCTTTTCCACAGGGGTGAACCGCTTCTAAACA
>CAYVWW010000104.1:0-4997 GCA_964455605.1 uncultured Actinomycetota bacterium
GATTGTAACGTTCCCATAACTATAAATTTTTTTCCGCTAAACTTTACCTCTTTACCTACAGGATCTGTTTTTCCAAAATAATCCGAAACTACATTATCCCCCAGAACAACAACACTTGTTGAATTAGAAACGTCCCCTTCTGTAAAGAAGTTCCCTTCATCTATTTCATAACCCGTAATTTTTAAATAATTATCTGATGTAGAAATTATATTTACATTACCGCTAAAACTCTTATATGAAAAATCAATGCTCCCTCCTGTCAGTATAGGAGCAACTTCTTCTATCAGTTTCGATTTCTCTTTTAAAGCATCTACATCTTCCAGATATAGCTCCCCTGCTACGATTTCCTCCTCATATTCTTCATCCTCTACCATAAACCTCATCGCACCACCATTCTGGTGCCCCTCTACCTGATTCATCATTGCTCCAATACTGCCATTGGGTTGCCTGCCTGTATTACTTTCTAATCCAGATTCCCTTGAGCCTGTAAATGCCTGGTCCCTCCCCGGCGTTATTGTAATAACATTCGTGCCTATACTCTGTATATTCTCCGTTATTGATGCCTCCGCTGCTTCACCTACCGACATAACTGCCACCACAGAACCCACACCGATTATAATTCCCAGCATTGTTAAAAAAGACCTCAGCTTGTTTAAAGCAAGAGATTTAAAAGCAATTTTTATATTTTCTGCTATTCTTTTCATTAAAGCTCACTTTTTATCATGCTGTTTATTTTATCTTCGAGTACAGGCATACTCTCAAGCTTCTCTAATGCGTTAACTGGATTCCTTATAATTTCTTCCCCGCTCATCAAACCATCTTTTATAAAAACCATCCTTTCTGCATGCCTCGCAAGCTCAACTTCATGAGTGACAAAAAGAATAGTTTTTCCTTCTCTGTTTAACTTCTGGAATATAGCCATAATTTCTTCACCTGTCCTTGAATCAAGATTACCCGTAGGCTCATCTGCAAGTATTATTGCCGGGTTATTAATAATAGCCCTGGCAATTGCGACTCTCTGTCTCTGACCTCCCGATAATTCACCTGGTCTGTGCTTTATCCATTCATGTAATCCAACCGAATCTATCACCTCATCTATCATATTCTTCCTAAGCGATATAGACACTTTTTCCTTTGAATAAATTAAAGGAAGTTCTACATTCCCGATAATATTAATCCTTGGAAGCAAATTAAAAGTCTGAAACACAAAACCAACTTTTTTATTTCTTATCTCTGCAAGCTGATTATCATTCAATCTATCAATATTTTTACCCCCAAGGATATAAGTCCCGGACGTAGGAATATCAAGGCAGCCCAGAATATTCATAAGGGTCGATTTCCCCGACCCTGAAGGTCCCATAATCGAAAGGAATTCACCTTTTTTTACTTTAAGATTTACTCCTCTTAAAGCATTTACTTTGAAGTCCCCAATCCTGTATGTCCTGGTAACGTCTTTTATTTGTATTATATTTTCCATTTTTAATTTATATTTCTGAAATTATGACCATATCTCCCTGACTTAGCCCCGAAGTAACTTCTATATAATAATAATCGTTTATTCCTGTCGTAATTTCTGCTTTCTTCACGGATTCTCCCCTGTTTCCATTATCTGACTTTCCAGAAACCATTACGTCCACATAATTCTTACCATCTTCTTCATAAACTACCTGTATAGGAACATACAGGACATCTTCTGCACCTTCCACTACGATATCAATGCTGGCCGAAAAACCATAAAATATTTCAACATCCTCCTTACAGTCAAAATCAATATCTACCTCGAATGAGGCTACGTTCCCATCTTCGACCATTATTGGAATTATTTCTTTCACCTCTCCTGTAAATTGATAATCAGGATAAGCATCAAAGGTAATATAAGCTTCGTCGCTAACTGCTATTTTTGGTATATCAGTTTCACCGATATTTGATTTAATAATAAAGTTTTTATCTGTTATTGATATGGAGTTATTTCCCGAGCTATCATTTCCTTTTTCAAAATCAGACGAAATAACAATACCGTCATAAGGAGCACGCAATATATAATCGTCAAGGTCTTCTTTCGCTGACTCATAGTCCATTCTTGCGAGTTCTAATTGTATTTCTGCTTGTTCTATATTTAGTCTAGTTGATTCAATTTGCTTTTCTGCTGATTGCATACTTGACAAGTTATTCCAGTAATTAGTGGACTTGCTTATTAATGCTTGGTCGTAAGAAGATTCGGCCTGATACTTTGATGAGTCCCCCGACAACTCTGTTGACCCTAGTTTTTCCTCTGCCGATTCTACGCTTGATTCATACTGCGCTATTTGCATATCTGTAGTAGTAGGATCTGCCTCAGCTAAATCCAGCATTAATTCTGCTTCCTCAAGAGCTCTCAGGGCACTTTGGTATGATAGTTCTGCAGACTCATTTGCACTTTCAAGAGAACTTAGAGCGCTTTCTGCGGACTCATTTGCCTTTTCCGTATTAAGCTCTGCCATCTGTATGGCTATATGATTTGAGTCAAGGGCTGACTGATAATTTAGCTTCGCTGTCCTTAAAGAAATTTCCGAGAGCTTAAGATTTTTTTCAATCTGCTCAATAATAGAAAAACCTTCCGAATCATCTATTTTTACCAGTATGTCACCTTCCTTGAAATAATCTCCCTTCTTAGCAGAAGAAAGTATCTTACCCAAAACATTCATGTTGTAAGTGTTTAACGATAACGAGTCTACCGAACCTTCCGTTGAAACTACCTGGTAAATATTTCCTTTCGTTACTTCAAATATTTCCTTTTCCTGATTTTCCTCCAGTCCGGAAGAACTTCTAAACGGTCCCATCCCCATGCATGATGTAATTATAAATACAACTAAAACTAAAATGACCAGAAAAAAAATTACATATAAAGCTTTTTTATTCCTTATAGAAGTCATATTTCACCTGTTTAAATGCTTTTTTTATTATGTTAGTGAAGATTATATTAAAAAAATATGAAGAAATTTTGGAGTTTGAAAATATCTTTACTTATAAATTTAATTAATATTTAAATTAATATTAAAAATATTTATTCTTCTCCATAAAATCTACATCATCTAATGCTAAAATCGAATAAAATTAAGCTTAAATATCTTTATATGAATTCTTTATGTCCTGCAAATATCTAATTTTACATAGCAATGTATGTTGGGGAGGTGGTAAAGAAAATTTATAAAGCAAAAAGAACAAATTAAAGTAATGCAGCATCAAAAAACGGGTAAGATATGACTTACCCGTTTTGCTTCTGTGGCATTTTTTTATTTGGATATCCTTTATATGTCAACCATATCCTTATCAAAATTATCTTTTTTTTAAATAGTACTCTATTTCATCATATTATATATCCACACATAAATTCCTATCAACCTTCTAAAACAATGCCTAATAACATACTTAAAAAACTTCAATTAATTTTTTTACACTTTGATCCTGTAGCCATCAAAAGCGACTTTTACATCAACTTTCCCTTCGGAATATTCATCTATCTTTTCTTTTAACTTATCTCCGTCCATGGTAACTACCTGTTTCCCGCAATGGGTTATCATTAATTTTTTCAGCCCGTATTTCTTGCACCATCCTATCACTGTCTTTATCATGGTATGGCCAAAAATTTTATTATCCCTTCTCCTTACCATATTTACATTAAGACTTGAGCCATCAGCTATTAATAAATCGACTCCTTCAAGCACAACCGACTTATCTTCTTTAAAATCAAGGATGTCAGGCGCATAAATTATAGTTTTATCTCCCTTTATTTTATAAGCCACTGCAGGGCATCTTAAAGAATGAAGAACTTCGAATGCCGTAATTTTCAGGTCTTTTAACCTGTATTCGACTCCACTTTTTATAATTTTATAATTCTGGGGCTTATATTTTCCATAATCCAGCGCAACTTCTGTAAGGTATACGGGTATTTTTATATCTTTCATATCCCTGATTGTCCATGAATAATGGTCGGGATGCGCGTGGGTAATCATTAAAAAATCAAAACTGTTAATATCTTTTATTATACGTGGATTATGCTTTACTCCCAGGTCTATCAGTATCCTGGTATTTTTATAGCTTATGACAAGAGATGAATGATATTTATGTCTGGCGCTGCTTTCTTCTATCGCGCCCATCGTGCCCGGGAACTCTATATCCATGTTGGTTATTCCCTTAATGTCGCATTTAACTTTCTACCCAGGTTCTCAAGTATTCTTCTTTTTATTATTTCTACTTCGGTATCCTTAAGAGTTCTTGAATCATCCCTAAAACTCAATGAATATGCCATACTTTTTTTATCCCTGTCTATCTGCTCTCCCCTGTATATATCGAATAGACGAACTTCCTTCAATAGCTCAGTCCCGCTTTCCTTAATTTCCTTTACAATTTCTACGCTCTTTACTTTTTCATCAACTACAACTGCAAGGTCAATATCTATTGAAGGAAACATAGGTATGGCTTTATAGCTAAATATTTCTTTCATTCCATTTACAAAATCATCAAGATTAAGCTCCATATAATAGATATCCTGGTCTATCTCCATATCCTCTGCTATTAGTGGATGTACTTTTCCTATTATGCCCATAACTTTGCCGTCGATATTTATTTTGCCGCTTATTCGTGGATGCAGGAACTCAAACTCTGATTCTTCAATAATAATTTCGTTTTCTTTATAGTAGGTTCCTTTTAAAAATTCTATGATCCCTTTTAAATCATAAAAATCTACATTTCTCTCCGGTCCATTCCAGCTTTTTTTTGACGCTTTTCCGGTTAGTACAACTCCAAGTTTATTTATTTCAACTGGCAATTCCATGCCTTCCTGTTTCCTGAAAACTTTAGATATCTCGAATATCCTCATATCTTTTATATTGTGATTAATATTATCCTTTATGTTTTTTACCATTGCCGGAAGAAGCGAAGCCCTTAAAAATTTAAAATCTTCATTAATCGGATTCAAAATTTCCACAATTTCCCTGTATTCTTTTGCATTCTTTAAT
>CAYVWW010000105.1:0-4934 GCA_964455605.1 uncultured Actinomycetota bacterium
TTTAAAGAAAAAAATAGAAAATATCTACATAAGCAGTAAATGGGAAATTAATAAGGGAGATATTATTGAAATATGGACCAAAAAGGGTAGCTGCAGGATAAATATAAACTATCTGGAGGAGTTAGAAAACAAAAATAGAAAATACCTGTACAGGATAAAAATCGACCGGGTAAGCAATATCCTGAAAAAAGATAGAGTTTTTAAATATTTCGATAAAAAAATAAGCGATGAGGCAGGGGAATTACTCGAATATGATAAAAATTATACAAGGTCAGGATTAGATAAGGATCCAGGAGATGGCAGTGTAGTTGCATCGGGAGAATATCTGAAAAAATACTTCAAGGGCTCAAGGGAAACATACCTGGATTATGATAAAGAGAGTCTGGATATTAAATTACGTGTGTATGGAAAAGAGTTTCTTAAGTTTGCTTTAGAGAATGGAGCAAGAGATATAATTTATTCAGGTCTGGGAGGGTTAATAAAGGATGGTAGGTTAAATCATGATATTACGGATATGATGAAAAAATACATAGAAGAAAAAGGTATCAAAATCTGCATTGATACTCCTCATATTGTTTATGACGATGATTTTGACACTATTGGAAATATGGTAATGGGTTTGATTGGTGAAGGAATTAAGGATTTCAGGGTTTCAAACCCCGGGATACTTGAATTATTAATGGAAATAAAAAAACTTGACGAAAAAAAGGATATCGGTGTTTATCTGAGCACCGATTTTAATTTATTCAATACGATAACAGTAAGTTTTTTTGAAGAATTGATAGAAAAAGAACTGATATTAAAAGGAATTGAGCTTTCTCCAGAGCTAAAGCTGGAAGAAATTTCAGGAATAATATCAAATATGCTTTCAATTGGAAAAAGCTCTAAGAATAGTGAAATTGAATATTCAATATTCGGCCATGGCTATTTTAGAATTATGAGTTCAAGGTATAAGCTTAATTACATAACCGGTGGAAAAGTGGAAGGCAACCTATATCTAGAGGATGAAAAGGGATACAGGTTCCCGGTTGCTTCAGATTATAACGGTGGAATGACAATTTTTAACTCTAGAAATATTTGTACGCTTTTTGACCTTGATGAAATAAAAGGCAGCAATGTAAGTAGTATAATCATAGACAGCAAATTTTACAGCAAGAAAGAACTTGAGAAGATACTGAGTAGCTATAATGAAGCATCAGGAATTCTTTCTGATAAAGGTGCAAAAGAATATAAAAGTTATATATCGAAAATTAAAAAAGATAGTCTTTTCTCTAATTATTCAAGAGGTCATCTCTTTCGTGGAGTAGAATAGACAACTAAAGGATACTATTCTATTTCAATAATTACAGTTGAACCATAATCGTAATATTCACCGCCTGAAGGAATTTGGTTTACAACATTGCCTTCTTCCATGGAACCAGGAGATATTTCAACAATAAAACCCAGCTCTTCCAGCTCTTCTATGGCTTCATCTTTTTCTTTGCCTGTGACATCGGGCAATTTTACGCCCAGACTAACTTTAATTATGACTTCCAGCATTTTATCGTAAGTAGTTCCACTTACAGGTGTCTGGGAAAATACTTTTCCTATTAATTCTTCGTTTTCTTCGTATAATACATTTATATTTTCAAAGTCGTCTTCATTTAATTTTTCCACAGCTTCTTCTTCGTTAAGCCCAATAAGGACCGGTATCTCTGCCTGTGGGTTTTCTCCTTTGCTTACATATAATGTAACTGTTGTTGATTTATAAACCATCGCATCTGGAACAGGGTTATGGTTTGTGATATTATCCATTAATTGAGTATCACTAAATTCATAAATAATTTTATCAAGTACAAGCCCAATTTCTTTAATAATATCTTTTGCATCATTGACATTCATCCCTGTAAGGTCAGGCATCGCAAAGGTTTTTTTACCCTTGCTTACATAAAGGGTTATGCTTAGTTGTTCACCTTCCAGCGACTCGAGCATCGAGCCGGCTTCCGGATTTTGTTTAAATATAATACCCTGGTTGTAAACATCGTCAAAATCGTGAATCTCAACAACGACGAAATTTAAATCTTCGAATATAATTTTTGCTTCATCGGCGTTCATTCCTGTTACATCGGGAACCTCTACTTTATTATGAATATTACAAGTCTCTTCAGGTTCCTCGCCTCTTACAAAAACTTTCCATTTTATTACTTCTTTAGGGCACCAGAATGTCGGAAGTAGATTTGAATCTGTGCAGACTTCTACATCGATAAGTTCCTTATCAGGTTTTTTAAAATCGGATTGAGGTATGTTTTCAAGAGCGCTGGACATGAACTCTCTCCATATATCTGCAGGGAAGGAACCTCCTACGACGACCCTGCCATCTATTGGTTCCATGGGTATGCTGGAATCGGAATATCCCATCCATACGACAGTAACGAGATCGGGAGTATAACCGGCGAACCACGCATCTTTTAGGTCACTAGTTGTTCCTGTCTTGCCGGCTGCCGGTCTTCCTATGCCTGCGCCAGTACCGGTGCCGCTTTCTATAACACGTTTTAATATGGAAGTTACATAATATGCTTCAGATTCTTCCAGGATTCTTTTATTAGATTCATTTTTATCAGGGGCGTATTCATATAATATATTACCCTCCGAGTCTTCTATCTTTAATATACATGTAGGTTGCCTGTAGTAACCACCTGAAGCAAGCGTAGAGAATATTTTACTTACATCAATAGGGGTTATGCCATTTTCAATGCCTCCGAGAGCTATTGCGGGGTTATTGCCAATATCATATATCTCCATTTCATTGCATAGATTTTCAACATTTTCTGCTCCGACGTCCATAATAAACTGGCTGTATACTACGTTAACAGAATGAATTGTAGCATCTGCTACTGTCATTTCTTCAACGCCGAATTTCTGGCCGCCATAGTTGTCAATTTCCCAGTCAGGACCTTCTTCCATATCTATTATAATTGGCCCATTCGGATTATAGGTATTTTTTGATGATATTCGCTGCCTTATTGATTCTATCAATACGGGAACCTTAAAAACTGAACCGGGGAGTCTTTTCCCCTGTATAGCTATATTGAATTTAGATGAGTTATAATCCTTACCACCTATAAGAGCATAAATATAACCGTTATCAGGGTCAGTGCATAGTAGGGAATAAGATGGCCCGATTTCCTCTGGAAAAACTTTTTTTATTGCGCTTTCTGCCTTTTCCTGAAGATTTATATCAAGTGTCGTATATATGCGCAGGCCTCCCTTAAAAACATCATAATCCGTAAATTTCTGTTCGTATAGACTACGTTTTACATAATCAATGAAGTATGGAGCAGTCCTTGAATCCGTGTATGAAACCGTTGAACCTGAATTATCATTTATTTCTACAGATTTACCAAGGGCATCAATGTATTCATCAGAGGTTATTAATCCCTGTTCATGCATAAGCTTGAGTACGATATTCCTCCTCGATTCCGCCTGTTCAATGTCATTGAATGGAGAATATATTTCAGGAGCCCTAACAAGACCTGCAAGTAATGCTGCCTGTGGAATTGAAAGATCTCTTGCATCTACCCCGAAATAAGTTTCAGATGCTTTCTCTATGCCATATGCCCCGGAACCGAAATTTACGGTATTAAGATACATTTCTAAAATTTTATTCTTAGTATAGTTCCTCTCTATCTGGATGGCGATTAAAGCTTCGTTTATTTTTCTTCGGAATGTCTTTTCGGGAGTAAAATATATATTTTTAACATACTGCTGTGTTATCGTACTCGCTCCCTGGGCAAGGTCACCTGCTTTTACATCCGCTATGAAAGCGCCTATTATTCTTATGTAATCAACACCCTGGTGTTCGAAAAACCTTTTGTCTTCTATTGCTACTATAGCGTTTATTATATTAGGCGACATATCATTAAAAGAAATTATTTCCCTGTTTTCTTCAGCATGAAATTCGGTAACGAGGCTTCCGTCAATGGCGTATACTTTAGATGTCTGTGCAACAGGTGACGGGCTGAGTTCTTCAAGGGTAGGCAGCGTATTAATATAATAAAGTACAATAAAAATACCGAATACAGCCGCAACCGATACTAACAGTAGCAGCGTGATTAAAAAAGATTTAAAACATCCGCCTGGTTTCTTACGCTTATGGTTTTTAAGTTTGTAATTCATCAAAAGATAATGATTATATCCCTAAATCTAAATATTTATTTTGAAAACTCATAACACATCAGAGAATTCTATATAAAATTTTACCAGATAGCAACAAAACTTGTAACTGTTAGAATAATGATAAAGAAAACTGTTTACTAAATTAATAGTGAAGGATCAAGGTATCAGTTGTTCCTTTAAATAGACATAAATGCGATTGTTATGTTAATATTTAATCTAATTTTTAGATTGTAAATTATTTCTGGAAAGAATTATATGGAAAAGAATTTAAAAAGACAGCTTGAAGTAATAACGTCAGGGACAGAAGATGTTATAGTAAAAGAAGAGTTAGAATCATTGCTTGAAAAGTCCATATCACGCGGAAGGCAATTAATAGTTAAGGTAGGGCTTGACCCAACTGCTCCCGATATACATCTAGGGCACACTGTAGTGTTGCACAAATTAAGACAGTTCCAGGATATGGGGCACAAAGCTGTACTTATTATAGGGGACTACACAGCAAGGATAGGGGACCCATCCGGAAGATCAGTTTTAAGGCCTAAACTATCAGAATCAGAAATCGATAAAAACGCGAAAACATATACGGAACAGGCATTTAAAATTCTTGTTCCCGAGAAGACGGAAGTCGTAAAAAATTCTGATTGGCTTTCAACATTAAGTTTTAGCGATATCCTTGATTTAACATCAAGATTTACGGTCGCGAGGATGCTTGAGAGAGAAGATTTTAAGAAAAGATATAAAAATAATACGCCTATAGCTATTATGGAATTTCTTTATCC
>CAYVWW010000106.1:0-4932 GCA_964455605.1 uncultured Actinomycetota bacterium
TAAGGGAGAGATGAGCCTGGTTGGTCCAAGGCCGCCCATACCCGGTGAAGTAAAAAAATATGAGAACTGGCATAAGAAAAGGTTGAATGTTAAGCAGGGCATAACGGGGCTCTGGCAGGTCAGCGGGAGGAGCGAATTAAGTTTTGACGAAATGGTAAGATTAGACCTTTATTATATCCAGAACTGGTCCATAGGAATGGACATAGCAATAATTTTAAGGACTATACCAACCGTGCTTTCAGGGAAGGGCGCATATTAATTACCTGATTCTGTCCGCTGGAAAAAATTATTTATCTTTCTTACTAAAGTGTTTCTTAAATAAAAGGTTTGCCCTGAGCAGCTCTTCATAATCATTTATGTTGATGTTGTAACCTTTAAGGAAATAACCATATGCTTTTCCTGTACCGGCTACATTATTTATTACGGATGTTATATCCTTTTCTTTTCTTACAGGATGCGGAGGCGTGCTCTTTATAAATTCAAATATTTCAGGTCTGAAAAGATAAATGCCGCAGCCCCTCGTCATATAGGGAGGATTTTCAGGCTTCTCTATTATTTCCAGCATCCTGCCTTCTTTATCTATATTTGCAGAGCAGGTCTGTCTTAAAATATCCATGTTACTTTCTTTTATAACTGCCTCGGTAACAATCGAACCGCTGCGGGAGAAAAATTCAATCATCGGCTCCAGTGAATCTGCAATGATACATTCATCACTTAAAATAACCATAAATGGCTGTTTTTTTGTATATTTCTCTGCGAGCAGGATTGCGTTGGCAAGGCCATCCAGCCTTTTTTGTTCTATAAAATGTATTTTCGCCTTGAGGCCTGTTCTTATGTTTTTGTGATACTCTTTTATTTTTTCCTTATGGTAATTGACGATAATATATATGTCTTCTATTCCCAGTGATTCCATAAGGTCAATGATATGGTGCAGTATCGGACGGTCATAAATAGGGAATAATGTTTTGGGGAGCAGGTTCGAAAGGTAGCCCAATCTTGCGCCGGCTCCTGCTGCCGGGATAATTCCAATTTTAATTCTTTTTTGCATTTTTTATTTAAATCCGGGTTAAATTACAAAGTTTGGAAAAACAAATTTGGATAAAATTTATATTAGATTTTATTTCCCGAACTTTTTATAAACATCAGTAAAACTCCAGTAATTGCTAAAATTGTTTAAAATGTCTTTATATTAATATATAATTTCAGTAAATTTCTCATTATTTAGAGAATAATTAGAATTATGAATTTTATCAGAAACATGCCTAAAAGTAAAAGATTTACGGGCTTTTTAAAAAATAACTTATTTTTGTTGATTGCGCTGGCGATATGCATCTTCCTTGTTTTTTATAATCTCGGGGAAATTGAATTCTGGGGGGAAGACGAAGCGCAGACTTTGCTTTATGCTTCAAGGTTTATTATAGGGATAAAAAACCATTCCCTGTCAAATGCCACTTCCATATACTCGAATACCACTTTATCTTTTGTAATGCTAATCCAGGTGCCATTTATATTGCTTTTCGGGGTATGCGAGCTGGCTTCAAGGATGCCCGCAGCGATAGTTACCGTCCTTACCCTTTTTGTAATCTATAAGATAGGATTATTGTTTCTGGATAGAAAGTCTGCTAATTTCCTGGCATTGCTTTATTCGGTGTCGGGCGCGGTGGGATTGTTTAAGAGTTCGATAGGTGTCGGTTTTTATATATTTTTCATTCTACTGGGATTTTATAACATTGAAAAATTCCTGTATTCCCCGGAAGAAGGAGAAAGAGGAAAGTTTTTAAATTTACAGGCAGGTTTGATTTTTGTTGTTTTTGCCCTTATATCGGTTCTTGACGCCTACTTTTTTGTCCCATTTTTTGCAGTTATTTTGCTTATCAATATCAGGAAGATAGGAGCTAAAAAATTTTTACTAAGTCTTATAGCTCCTGTAGTAATCTTTTTATCCTTTATCTACTTTGAATTTATACTGGCAAGAAAATTAACTGGTATGAATAATGCCACATACGAGCATTTTCTCGGAAGACGTGGCAATATGGAGCTTACCTTTAATTTTATGGAGTTTATCAAGGGGCTTACAACAAGCTATTCCATTTATTTTATAATTTTATTCCTGGTTTCGCTGGTAATTGCAATTGCTTTACTGGTTGCCAGAAAAACAAGGATTCCTGGTCCGCTGTGGCGAATTGCGCTTCTTTTTTCTTTTCATTTTTTTACATGGATGTTTCTTATGGAAAAGGAGAATGGTCATTTGCTGAACAGCTATCCGGTAATGATGCTTATAGTTGCCTTTGCTTTTATGGCTGTGGCAGGGCTCGTTGAGGAAAGTAAATTTTTAAGGAAAGGCGCCGGGATTGCTGTAAAAACAGTTCTTGCTGTTTTACTGGTTACCATTATATGTCTTAATTTTTATCATACCTTTATAGTCTTCAATAATTTGTCTGTTGATAAGGAGAAGTACCCGGGTATTTATATGCCGGGAAAAATACCTGCCGGTTATGTATGGGGGCATAAGCTGGGTATAAAAAGTGCCGCGTACCTTTTAAGAAAAGACAATTGTTTTACAGGGGGTCTTGTTTCACACTATGGCTCTGCTTTTAATTTCATTTATATGGGAGGAGAGATAATAGTATATAATTCAAGCAATGCTATCGAATATATGATGGCAGGGGAAAATATAGCGAAAAATTATAAAATAAGATACATAGCGGTCTCTCCCGGTTTTTCAAACAAGGATTATCTGGATTATATAGATTCGCAGGGCTTTAAAAAGATAATTGTTACCCACGGGAGTGAGGAGATTTATTACATATATGATATTCTTGGAACCGGTGGCGAGGTTGTAGTAATTGAAAGAGGCCAGTATGATAGGGAGTATAACAAGAAGTACACGGATATAAATGTTGCGCTGCCTTATTTTAATAGTTTTTAGATTTTTAGGATAATAGTCCCAAACATTGAGGCAGATGGCAGATTGAATAAAAAATATTTACAAAGGATAAAATAATGAATGAAAATAACAAAAAAGTTAGCTCAACGAGTCCAATAAAAATAGGTGACCTCATATCGATATTCGTGCAAAGAAAATGGTTTTTCGTGATATTTTTTGTAGTTGTGCTCGCAGTGGGCTTGCTTTTTACTTTCATTAAAACCCCGCAGTACGAGACATATTCTTATTTGAAGCTAAAGGGTGTTTATTATGATGAAAATCTTTATAAGTATTTCCCGGAGGAAGCCGGCGAGCTGGGGATCTTTGCCCCTGGAATAGATACAAAGGAACTGGAAGGTTCAGCTCTTAAGGATATTACAGTTAGCATAAGGGATGCTGAATTGCGCGAAGATGTAGCTGGCGGGCTGGATTTTGAGATAAGTGGTGAGGAGCTTGGACAGGTAATAAGCACACTTACTGACAGCGGTAATAAAATAGTAAAGGTTGAGACAATTTACGATAATGCAGATAAGGCATATCAAATTAATAACACCCTGATAAGTGCATACCTGGAGACCAATAAAAATAAGAAATCGGAAATAGTTGATGGTGTTTTGCTCGAGGCCGATAATAAGATAGCAGTATTGCAGGGTGTGAATGGAGAAGATAATGATGGTGGCGGGTCATCGGGCGATAGTGATTCCGGGCTGGATTCGGCTGAAAGCATAATTGATGACCTTAATAAGATAAAATATAACCTGGAAAGCAATAGGGAAACTTACATTAATAATGTGGAAATACAGAAAGAGCCATTTATTCCCGCTGAAGCTATGAATATGGACATTTTAAAAAGTATTTTAGTTGCATTGTTTGCAGCATTAGCAGTAGGTCTTATTGCCGTATATTTGCCCGGTGTTTTCAGTTCATTCAGGGAATGATTACATATCTGGGATTTTATTTTTTAAGCAAGCGCTTTTTTATTTATGAATGAAATTTCAAAAAAAGTTAGCGTAGTAATGAGCGTATATGGCTACCGGGAATATATAGATAGCTCGATTAAGAGCATACTGGACCAGACGCTGGATGACTTTGAATTTATAATTATAGATGACGGCTGCGATTACGACCTCTCTAAGATAGTAAACAGGTTTAATGATAAGAGGATTACCTATATCAGGAATCCACGGAATATCGGCCTGACGGCTTCACTGATAAAAGCTATTGAAAAATCAAGAGGGAATTATATAGCAAGGCATGACGCCGGGAATATCTCTCTTAAAGATAGGATTGAAAAGCAATATAGATTCCTGGAAGAAAGCAGCTGTTTCTATCTTGTAGGTTCTTCGGTTGAGCTTATCGATGAAGATGGCAGTAAAATCTGCAGTATAATTGCAAATGATGACCCGTATTATATAAAGGAGAAGTTGTCCGCGTATAACTGCATCAACCATTCAACGATAATGTTCAGGAATACCGGCGATGCCGGTTACCGCAGTAAGTTCAAATATTCGCAGGATTACGATTTTTACCTTAATTTATTATCAAAAAATCTTGTGCCGGTAAATGTAAGGGATGTACTGGTAAAGGAGAGAATGATAAAGACATCGATAACTTACTCTAAAAATGACGAGCAGGAATTTTACAGGGAACTGGCGCAGAGATTTTATAATGAAAGGATAAAATCAGGCGGGGATAGCTATTCTTTATTTAGCGAAAAAGATTTACCTGAAAGGATAAAAGAAGGCGGGGAGGCGGAAAGCAGAATCAGGGAAACCTATTTATACGGGATGCAGGAAGCATATTATCTTTTATTCTCAGGGAGAACCGGAAGGGCAAGAGGTAAAATATCGGGTTTGTTAAAAGAGAAATTTAGCCTCAAACTGTTTATGTATTTTATAACCAGTTTTTTCCAATTTGCTATTAAAATAAGAAACAAAATAAAGGGCCTTGAATTCGAATAAGGAAAAAGATAAGAAAATGAAGAAAATCGCGAACATTCTTTACAT
>CAYVWW010000107.1:0-4866 GCA_964455605.1 uncultured Actinomycetota bacterium
ATTTGTTCTTTCGTGGTCCTCAAGCTCCGGCGTTAATCCACTATTCATATTGTATACAATAATTGAAAAAACGCTTACTACTGCCAGCAGTATAACCATTATTACCATCACTACGCCTATCATTATACTTTTGACATCTCTAACTTTTTCTTCTTTTGGGAGAAGATTTATAGTTTTCATTTGCTAAGACCTCTCAAAGCCATTCCTATTGCTACAGGATCAAGTATATTTTCAACGTTATTCCCATAATCCGAAATATTTTTAATACTTTTTAACGAAAAATACTGAGACATATCAAGAAGCTCAACTTCGTATTCTATTTCCTTTTCAATGTATTTATCTATATTCTTAATATAATCCCCTGTAAAAATAATTTTCTTTAAATTAGCTCTGGGGTTTTCCTGGAGAAAGTGGTCTATCGATAATTTAATCTCACTTATAAAACGGTCCGCAACGCTTCTTACAGCTTCATTTATCCTGGCTTCTTCAATATTTCCCTTCTTTTCTTCAGGTTTTTCTTTTTTGACGGCAGATTTTTTAACTTCTTTTTCACCTGATTTAGTGTCAACAGGCTTTTCCTTGGCATTCTTACCTTTAATATCTTCTATCCATTTCTCACCTGTATCTTCAATAATCTTCATAAAATCAAACCCTGCTAGATAATCCTCACAATACTTATTATCCTTTTTTGATTCCTTGTAAATTTCATCAATAAAACTTTTTGTTGATGTTGACGTAAACCTTGGATATTTTAAATTATAATTATGTATCATCTCGATTATTGAAACTTCAAGCCCAAGATTTATCACGCAAAATGATTCTGATTCCTCGCCCTTATTATTAGCTTTCCCTTTTTCAATGCCATAGATATAATCTATTGTCCTGTATAATGCGAAACAATTCAAATCAATTGCCTGCGCAATAAGGCCCGCCTTTTTAAATCCGAGCACCACATCATCTATCATGCTTTTCATTGCACCCACAAGCATTACCTTGGAATGATCTTCCCCTTTTTCTACAATATAATAATCATATATGACATTATTTTTCGGTATTGGAATGAAATCATTAATCTGGTACTGTATGGAATTGCTTATCTCGTCATCATTTATAACCGGCAATTTTATTTCCTTTGCGATTATTTTTTGATTTGCAATCCCTATAAAAACCTTCCTGTCAGATATTTTGTATTTTTTCCATATTTCCTTAAGCCCATCTGAAAGAGCTATATGATCCTGAACCTCACCTTTTATCACGCATTTTGACGGTAATTCGGCTTTTATAATCTTTTTTACCATATAACCATTTCTGGCCTTCAATATCTCTACGATATCAACCTTATACGAGCTTAAATTTAATCCTATTGCAAGCATTTATATCACTCTCTTTTATTTAAAAAAAACTTACATACCATTTTAAAATATTATTACCCCAAAATAAAGCTATTATACTACCCATCGAGATAAATGGCCCGAAAGGTATCTGATGCTTTAAGCCCCTTTTTTTTACGATAATTAATGAAACTCCATATATCACGCCCAGCATAAAACCAAGAAAAAGTGCCGCAACTACATCCCTTACAAGAAATGCCCCTATCATTAAACTTAATTTAACATCGCCCATCCCCATTCCACGGGGCGATATAAGATGGATTATAAGCATAAATAAAAAAGCCCCTGCACTGAAAACTATCGGGAACCACCATTCTTCAAGATTTAAAAATATACTGAACGCGAGCCCTACAAGAGTAAAAGGCAGGACTATGACATTCGGAATTACTTTAAACTCGATATCGATAAAGGATATGAGCACAAGAACGCTGCAAAAAATTATTCCGGCCACTGTTTTGAGAGACAGCCCGAAAAATAAATAATTTATTACAAACAGAGACCCTGTTATTATTTCTATAAGAAGGTTATTTAATGGTATTTTTGCCTTACAATACCTGCATCTACCCTTAAGTAAAATATAAGAAATTACAGGTATGTTATCATAAAAAGGAATTTTTCTATTGCAGGATATGCAATAAGACGAAGGCCTTACAATAGATAACTTTCTCGGCATCCTGTACGCTACAACACCCAGAAAACTACCGACAGCAAGACCAGATATAAAAAATATTATATATAAGGCTACTTTATATAGTTCCATTTTCTTTGTTACTTATTTACTATTGTGCCTGGCTCTATTTAGTTATATTTTTTCTATTATATTGCTATATTTATTATAATTAAATGATAATCTTAAAAAAAAATATTTTTATTATATCTTTAATAATTTATTAATATAATATTATATATTTTTTTTATCTTAAAATAATAACATTTTAAATTTTTTTAGTCAAAATCCTAAAAATTAAAGCACATCTGTAAAATAAAATAAGGGCCAGTTTTTTCAGGTCCTGTCCCTTATTTTATTTAAAATATCTTACATTTCAATTATTTCCAAGATTAAAACAGCGGTTCACCATCTATAATTTGTATATCGTCGCCACCACCAGTAGCTCCATCAGATCCATAACTCTCTAATAAGTATAATCCTCCACCTGGACCTGGGTCTGGAGCTGTATAAACATATGGCCTGCCCCATGGGTCATTAGTCGGTACATTGCTCATGTATCCTTCACCTCCAGGGCCACCGGTTTCGAGTGCTACCTCCATTACTGCAAATGTAGTTGCTGGATATTGTTCATTATTGTCAGCAAAATACATTTCTAGTGCAGTAGCCATGTTTCTAAGTTCCGACTGCGCTGCGGATGTCCTTGCCCTGTCCCTCAATACCATGTAGCTCGGTACGGCAATTCCTGTAAGAATTGCGAGTATAATGATTACGATCATTAACTCGACAAGGGTAAAACCTTCCTTATCCCTGTACAGATTCTCATATAACCACTTCATTCTTTCCCTCCTTTATTTTAACAAAATCTAAATTTTTTTATTGTACATTATAGTATTATACCCTTAAATAAAAATATTAGACATATATCTATATTTTTATATCAAGTTATCAATACTAACATTGTAAAGTAAGTATATACATATTTATTATAAATTGCAATAAAAAATTATAAATATATTTAAATTATAATAATATTACTCTTATATTTATATATTAATAGTGATAAATAATTATTATAATAATATGAAGTATCCAGAAGTAAGAAAAAAATTAACCTTAGATCTATGCTTTGAGGGCTTTTAGTTACAAGCGAAGTATTCTTTCAGGTCTCTTATGCTCTGCTTTAACTTTCTTGAAACAGACTTCTGCGAAATGCCCATCTGCTCCCCTATCTCCGACTGGCTAAACCCCATGAAATAGCTTAAAAATAGAATTTTCCTGTTAATATTACATAGCTTATCTATTGCATCCCACAGCATTATCTTATCCTCCATTGCCAGGTCAAAGCTCTTGTACTGTCTCGTTTTTATCAGGCTGCGGTCATAGCCGTTATTTCCTTCTTCCTTGCTATTCCTGTTATTATTATCGCCGGTATCAATTCTCTGGCTATCATAAAATACGGCTTCCCTTGCTTTTAGCAATTCATAAATACCTCCCACAGGAATATTAATCCCGCTGGATATTTCTTCTATCGTCGGGTAACGTTTATTACTATCCTCATAATCTCTTACAAAACTTGTAAAAATTTTATTTAACTTCCATAGCCATCGGGGTCCTCTTACCAGCCGGCTATCTCTTACGAAGTGTAATATTTCACCTCTTATGCAATAAACCGCAAAAGTGGAAAATTTATTGCCTGATTCAGCATTGAACCTGTTCACCGCTATAACGAGCCCCGTAAGAGCTACCTGCCTGATTTCCTCCCTGTCATAATGTTTGCTCTTAAAGCCAGCGGCAACTTTATATGCGAGCTTTCTTGTTCTTCTAATTATTAGATTCAATATAACGGAACTTTTCGTATTGCCGTATATTCTAATCAACTCTTCTACCGGCATATTTCTTAAACTTAAAAGATCGATTCTATTAAATTCTTTTAATCCTGAATCTTTCATAACCTTTCTCTCATCTTAATAAAAATAAATTTTTCATTTTTATTATAATGCCTGGTAAATATTAAACATAGGCAGATACATCGATATCAAAATAACACCGACAAACAGTGCCACGAATAAAAGCATCATTGGTTCCAGAATCGTCATAAGCATATCAATACCACTGGCTACTTCCTTCTCATAGAAATCTGCTATTTTGCTTGATATGCTGTCAAGGGTACCGGTCCTTTCACCGACCCCTATCATCTGTACCATCATGCTCGGGAAAATTCGCATCTCCGACATAGGGTCAGAAATGTTTTCCCCTTCCCTTATGCTTATCTTTATCTTTTCAAGAGCCTCATCAATATAAATATTGCCGGAAACGCTTTTTGCAATTTCCAGCGAATTTAATATTGGAACCCCCGTAGCCAGCAGGATTCCAAAGTGCCTGCTGAACCTTCCAAGCGCCATCTTCCTGAAAAGCTCACCAAACTTTGGCATGCTTATTTTTACCTTATCCATTACATGCTTGCCTCTATCGGACCTTACGAACTTACCAAATAGATACTTTCCACCCACTACCACTGCTACAAGGATTATATAAAAATAAACTTTTTTAAATAATTCACCTACCCACATCACTGCCTTAGTAACCATAGGCAACTCTGCCCCCAGTTCGCTATAAATTCCCTCAAATGTAGGGACGAGGAATATTATCATTACAAAAGAAATAATAACCGCAAAAACAAGTACAAACTTAGGATAAGCTGTCTTGCTCTTTATTGTTGCCGACAGTTCTTCCTCCTTCTCAAGAAAATCTGCGAGGTCATTCATGGTCCTGTCGAGAACTCCTCCTGCCTCACCTGCTCTTACA
>CAYVWW010000108.1:0-4796 GCA_964455605.1 uncultured Actinomycetota bacterium
TTCGCCATCCCATAAGGTTAAAATAGTTGAAGCGCTAAAGAAAAAGAGCCATATAGTTTCAATGACTGGAGACGGGATAAATGATGCTCCATCTCTAAAAAAGGCGGATATTGGCGTTGCAATGGGCATTTCAGGTACTGATGTCAGCAAAGAGTCAAGTGATATGATTTTAACGGACGACAATTTTGCTACAATCGTTAAAGCTATAAAACAGGGAAGATCAATATATGATAACCTTAAAAAATTTATACTATTCCTGCTTTCCTGTAATATTTCCGAAGTCCTTCTTATGTTTATCTCAATTCTCAGCGCCGATTATATATTCTACCTTTTGACCGGAGAGACAGGTATCCTCTATATACCGCTTTTACCTGTCCAGATACTCTGGATGAACCTTATTACCGACGGCCTCCCGGCAATGGCGCTTGGAATCGACCCGCCCGAAAAAAACATAATGGATAGAAAGGCAACAAGAAAAAAAGAACAGATTTTAAGCAGGAAGGGCCTTACGCTGATACTCTGGCAGGGCTTTATTTTGACCTCGGGATCACTCTTCATATACTTTGCGGGACCTATGCTATTCAATACTCATAGCATTATACACGATACGCAAATTTTCCAGACTTCTGTTTTTACAACCCTTGTTATTACCCAGCTTCTCCATACATTTAACTTCAGGTTCGTAGACAGGGGCATATTCAGGAGAAATATTTTTGAAAATAAATACCTTGACATGGCGGTATTACTATCCATTCTTCTTCAGGTGGGGATTATATATATCCCCTGGCTCCAGAACATATTTAAAACTGCCGCACTTAGCTACTATCACTGGCTCCTTATAATAACATGTTCAGTGATACCGATTCTTCTCATAAATTTTATAAATGAGTTAACCTACTTCATAAAAAAGAACTCCCGAAAGGCAACTTATTGATTTTTAACAACTTTTTTATTAAACTCTTAAAAACTATTAAAATTTATAAATTTTTATTTTGCACAGGGACTCTCTTTAAATTAATAATATGGATTCAATAGTCATAAAAAATGTTACTAAAAAATACGGTAACAAGGCGGCAATAGATAATCTCGACCTTAGTATAAAAGAGGGCGAATTTTTTTGCCTTATGGGTCCAAACGGCTCCGGTAAAACCACTCTATCTTCCATTATAGCTTCCATAAGGACTCAGGATAGCGGATCAGTAGAAATATATGGCAAAAAACCATCTATGGCAAAGGAAATGATTGGCTACCTGCCCCAGGAAAACTTCTCTGATTCATACCTTACAGGCAAAGAGAACCTGCTATTTTTTGCAAGAATGCTAGGGTATAAGAGAAAAGAAGCGATATCTATAGTAAATGACCTTATCGATAAAATCGGGCTCGGCGAAGATTCAACTAAAAGAGTCAGCAAATATTCTGGAGGCATGAGGAAAAGACTGGAGCTTGCAACGATACTTTTCCCCGGGACTAAAATATTAATCCTGGATGAGCCAACTACCGGCCTTGACCCTTCGGCAAGAAGAAATTTCTTCGGGCTCATCGATTCAATAAAGGACCAGACAACCACTGTTTTACTTATAACACACATCGGCTCCGATGCCGAACACGCATCTATGGTCGGCCTCATGGATGAAGGCAAAATCATAGCTAGAGGAACTACTGATGAACTCAAGAATAATATACATCTTAGCAATGTAATAAATGTGGAAACTTCCGTCAAAAATGACCGAATAAAAGATATCCTGAATAGATTCAATAAATTTGGTGAATTACAGGAAACCGACAGGGGGTACAAGATTTATACAAGCGAAACTGCAGAAGTTATACCAGGAATAGTCAGGGCAGTCGAAGAAAGCGGTTATAAAATAACTCGGATTGGCTCTGAAATACCAACACTTGAAGACGTATTTTTCAAGCTTACTGGAAAAGCTATCAGGGAGGCAAACGAATGAACCAGATTTTCGCCACTTTTACTAAAGGTATAAAAGACAACCTTATGAGCGTATCTGCCCTGTTCTGGGTTATAGCATGGCCGATAATCTGGCTATTTCTTGGAGTATTTATCTTTATAAAGGGAGTTCCAGAAACATACCTGGGGCTAGCAAAAGGGCAAATTACATTATCAATGGTTACCTTTTCTTTCATGATTGCCGGTATGACCAGTCTTGCCGCTACTATTTCAGAAGATAGATATAAGGGCCTCTTTTTAAAACTTAAATCAATGCCCGTACAACCCTGGAAAGAATCAATTGGGAGGATACTTTCCGTAATGTTTTTTGCCATTATAAGCGTAATCATTATAATTATAGTTGGAATTTTGCTGGGCGCCGAGTTCTCCTTTACAGTAAAAAACCTCTTTAAATCAATCGGCTTCCTGGCACTTGGCATTCTTGCATCTTCCGGAGTTGGTCTTGTATGCGGTTCTCTTATTAAAAGCATCCAGGGCTCAATTATGACCGCTGTTGGTATTGCAGTTATAACCTCGGCAATTTCGGGTGTATTTTTTGATTACCGCATGCTTCCCGGAGTATTGCAGACATTTGCAAGGTACTGGCCCATGTCTTCAACAAACCAGATTATTTCATACTATCTTACAGGTAATACTGGTTTTGACGCTACTTCAACCTCTAATATTTTAATTAATATCGCAATTTCCCTTGTATTTTTCTTTACAGGATTAATCATATATACAAAATTCTGTTGGAAAAAAGAATAGATATTAAGAAAAATTATATCTAAGATTAATTTATAATTGTTGCATACAAACTCTATTATTAAATGCTAACCAGTCATAAAATTAATAATTCAGTACTTGAGCTAAAAACCGGAGATATAACACTTGAGGACACCGAAGCAATAGTAAACGCAGCAAATACGGCTCTTTCTCCGGGCGGTGGGGTTTCCGGCGCAATCCATATGGCAGCAGGACCGGCACTCTGGCATGAATGTAAAACCCTGGGGGGATGCAATACCGGCGAAGTAAAAATAACAAAGGGCTACAACCTTAACGCGAAGTATGTCATCCATACAGTCGGCCCGGTCTACAGCGGAAGCAATAGTGACCCTGTTAATTTAAAAAATAGCTATTACAACTGCCTGCTGGCTGCCTCACATAATAAAATAAAGAGCGTATCATTCCCTTCAATAAGCACCGGCATATTCGGTTATCCTGTCAGAGAAGCCTCCGTTATTGCGCTAAAAACCATAGCCCTCTTTTTAAAGGAGCATCATGAAATCGAAGTCGTAAAGATGGTTCTATTCTCTGAAAGAGACTACAACACATACAGAGAATCTCTCGAAAATATTCTTAAGGGCTGATATAACAGGCCTTAACCAATTATGAACATCTAGAATAACCGCAATTCCTGCATGTGTAACATCCGCCCTCGGGCTCCATTATCTCACCGCACTCCGGACATACCACAAGCGATCTTGGCCCACTTGCTACATTCAAATCAAACTTATCCGTTCCTTTTAGATAAAAATCTATTGCCTTCGCAATCGCATCGGGGCAGGAAAGTACATGGGTTTCATGGTCGGCAATACATGTTGCGCACCTTATACCTCTTAGCTGGCTAATTATCGATTCGATATCGATACCCGACCTTATGGCTATGCTTATCAGTCTTCCTACAGCCTCGGTCAATGCGGCACATCCTTCCTCGCCAGTGTTAGTAAACACTTCACATATCCCGTTTTCATCCGAGTTTATAGTTACATAAAGCTTTCCACAGTTGCCAATTTTATATTTCTTTGTCATGCCATAAGTAATTTCAGGTCGCGGCCTTGGTTTCAAATCTCCTCCTTCTGCCACACCTACATTTTTTAACTTCTTTAAATCTACAATTTTTCCTTTTCCGTTACCTTCAACCGAAAGCACCTGCTCACCCTTGCTCTTGTCCCTGAATATTGTTATCCCCTTGCATCCCAGCCTGTAAGCAAGCATATATGCTGCTTCAACATCCTGAACAGCCGCCTCACTTGCAAAATTAACTGTCTTGGAAACAGCGTTATCCACGAACTTCTGGAACGTTGCCTGTGTCCTTACGTGCCAGTTGGGTGATATCTCATGTGCAGTTACGAATATCCTCTTATATTCACCCGGCACATCTTCTATATCTTTCAGGTTACCTTTTTCAGATATTTTTTTCATTAACTCTTCGCTGAAAAATTTCTCTCTAATCGCTATATTCTTAAAGTACTTATTTGCCTCCACCAATTTATCATTATCCATGACATTTTTAACAAAAGCCAAAGCGAACAAAGGCTCTACCCCGCTGGAGCAATCCGCAATTATGCTCAGGGTACCGGTCGGGGCAATTGTTGTCGTGGTTGCATTCCTTACCTCATATCCATCCGGGCTATCATATATGCTACCTTTGAAATTAGGAAAGACGCCCTTTTCTTTCGCCAGCTTCTTTGAAGCATCCTTGGACTCATCCTGTATAAAGCTCATAACCTTCTGTGCGACCTCAAGTGCTTCCTCGCTATCATAGGGGATCCCAAGAATAACTAAAAGGTCGGCATATCCCATAACACCAAGACCTATTTTCCTGTTACCGCGAGCCAGCTCGTTTATTTTCTCAAGAGGGTATCTGCTCATATCAATGACATTATCCAGAAATCTCACAGCAATATGGACGACTTTTTTCAATTTATCAAAATCTATCTGCTTTACGCCCTCTTCTTCCTTGACCATATTTGACAGATTTATTGACCCGAGGTTACATGCCTCGTAAGGAAGCAGCGGTTGTTCTCCACATGGATTTGTGCTTTCAATCTGCCCTATATGCGGA
>CAYVWW010000109.1:0-2721 GCA_964455605.1 uncultured Actinomycetota bacterium
AATGTTGCTAATTTAAATAAGAGCGTCAAGTATCTGGATGGGTTCTATCCTGCAGAGGTTGGTAAAGACGGGAAGTTGTGCCACTGGACAAAGGCGAATGCGATACTGGGGATACCGGTGGGAATTTCTGGTAAGGATATCAGTATAGAGTTTAAGGTATGTTCGTATATTTCACCAAACAATTTACAGATTGTTCTGGGTGAAGAGATACTGGAAGATATAAGGGTTTCAGGAAAACCCAGGAAGGTAAGGATGAAAATACCGGAAAGTTCGTTCATCCAATGCAGGGATGTTATAAATAGTTGTGGTATTAAAATAAACAAATCATTCTATAGCATGGACAGGGGTTTTGAGAGTATCGATGATGGCCAGTATGGACGGGTTGAGGAAGTGTTTGGTGTTTCCGGAAGTAGTTGCATGCTTGATAGGAGAATGATTGAAGAAGTGGGCTTTTTTGATGATAACTTTTTTACTTATTATGAAGATATCGATTTATTCTGGAGGGCACGCCTGGCCGGCTGGAAGAATTTCTTTACTCCTAAATCCTTGGCAAGGCATTTCCATTGTGGGACTGATAAGGAGTGGTCCTATAATTTCACTTACCATGTAGTAAGAAACAGGCTGATAATGATTTTTAAGTGCGGGTGGCTGCTTTTATTCGTGAAGTGTTATCTTGCTTTTGTTGTTTCGAGCCTGATACATTTACTTTATTATCTTTTCAGTCTTTTAGGGGGCGCCAGGCATAAGAGGATTGATATACCTGTGAGGATAAGGGTATTTTTTGAGCTTTTCTACCTGTTACCGAGAAACCTGGTAAGAAGAATCAAGATAAGGACAGGCTGTAAGGTTAGGGATAAGAATATAAAAAGCTGGATTAGAGATTTTTGATGGGTTCATATGAAAAGTATTGCTATTTATGATAGGTATTTATCAACGGCAGGTGGCGGAGAGCGGTACAGCTGCAAAATTGCGGAAATCTTATCTAAAAAAAAGGGATACAGCATAGACCTGATAACCGATATTTATGCTGACCTCGAGGGTATATCAGCGAGGTTGAACCTTGATCTCGGGAGCGTTAATTTAAAGGTGTTCCCTTTCATATCGGAAGATTATGCATCAAGAATTACCAGGGAATACGACCTTTTTATAAATACTACTTATCTTAGCGCACTCCCTGCGTATGGAAAAAAAAATGTTTATATGTGTTATTTCCCGACCCCCTTTGATGTTGATTTTAAGTTTATCCACAAGTTTTTATTGATTTTTTTCAGGCGCCCGGCATTATGGTTATTTAAAATTGCGGACAGGTTAGGCGGAGGTTTTAGCGGGATAGAAATAGAGGAAGGCCTGTATGAGCCGAGAAGATTTTTATTAAGGAGGGGAAGCTGGAGCAGCGGAAGGGCAAGGTTGATATTTAAAGAAAAAGACGCTTGCTTGAAGCTGGGCTTTAAGAACCCTGTGGTTAGCCCGGTTGATTCAATGAAGGTAAATATAAGGGCATCCAATGGGAAAAGCGGGAATGAAAAAAGCTTTTTTATTAAGGATATTATTTTAAAAAAAGGGGCAAAGGAAATAGTTGATATACCCGCGGGAACCCCTGGAGAGCCGGTAGTGGTAATTATTTCATCTGATACTTTCATACCTTCCGATACCGGCGGGAATATAAGGGATTCCAGAAGACTGGGTGTCGTTGTTTATAATTGCAGTAAAATAGCTTTTTTAAAGAAAATAATTTTAAAAATACTGGGATATATCCCTTTATTTCTGGTTACTTTCCCTGCCAGTTTAAAGTTCCTGGATACCTATCATGAAATAATCACAATCTCCGAGTATTCCAGGAGCTGGATTAGAAAGCTATGGAAGCGTGAAAGCGACATCCTGTATCCACCTGTAGATATCGATAGCTTTAAAGTAAAGGCAAAGGAAAAAATCATACTGGGTGTGGGCAGGTTCTTCCCGGAGCATCACAATAAAAAACAGCTTGAAATGGTAAAAGTTTTCAGGCAGCTTGTTGATAGCCATCCCGAAGAAATGAGGGACTACACCCTTTATCTTGCTGGAGGCGTAAGCAGCAGGGCCGACCATATAGAATATGTAAATAAGGTAATTGAAGAAGGCAGGGGTTACCCTGTAAAAGTAGTTATGAATATGGAGTGGGATAAGCTGGTGGATGTTTTTGGCAGCGCGCTTATCTTCTGGCATGCTTCAGGCATGGGGGAGGATGAAAAGGCGCACCCCGAAAAGTTCGAGCATTTCGGTATAACCACTGTAGAAGCAATGGCGGCGGGATGCATACCTGTAGTTATAAATAAGGGTGGGCAGAAGGAGATTATAAAGGATGGTTATAACGGGTTTTTATTCGATAGCTGGGAGGAGCTTAAATTAATAACTCTGGATATAATAAGAGGTAGAGTTGATACGGAAAAGATAAGAGAGAATGCTGCCGGAAGCTGCCGGAGATTTTCAAATGAAAAATTTGAAGATAGTCTGGTATCAATAGTAAATCGTTTGTTAAATGATAGTTAAGTGAGGGCACTCCTATTTTTATGGGGTGGATTTAAGGGGATAAAAATTGGATATAAGCATCATAATCGTAAATTATAACAGCCTTGATTTTATAAGGGAGTGCATTAAAAGCATTGAGGAAAATGCGGGCAGGGATGGAGTGGATTACGAAATAATTGTGGTCGATAATAACTCGACCGACGGTAGCGCCGGCTA
>CAYVWW010000109.1:2731-4653 GCA_964455605.1 uncultured Actinomycetota bacterium
ATAAAAGAAATACCGGTTTTTCGAGAGCTTCAAATATCGGTGCTTTAAAAGCAGAAAGTAAGTACCTTCTTTTTTTAAATCCTGATACAAGGATTTTAAGTGGTAGTTTCAGGGATTTAATTAATTTTTACGAAAGAGAAAATAAAGAAGGCGGGACAGGGGTTATTGGAGTAAAAATTTTAAATCCCGATGGTACCCTTCAGTACAGCCCACGGTCTTTCCCAACCCTTGCAAGGCAGTTTTATGAAAGTTACTTCCTTTACAGGATTTTTAAGGAGAGCCGTGTTTTTGGTTCATATTTTTTAAGCTGGTGGGACCACGGTACGGCTTCACTTGTGGACTGGCTTACCGGTTCATTTATGTTTATAAAAAAGGAGCGCTTCTTAAGGGCGGGCATGTTTGATGAGGATTACTTCATGTACAGCGAAGATACCGGCCTCTGCTTCAGATTACACAGGAAGGGTTTTAAGAATTATTATTTTCCTGATATGGTAATAGAGCATGCTGACAGCGGTATCGCTTCGAGAAATGCTGCTGTAAGGGAAGCAGGTATCTTGAAAAGCAGGAGATTATATTTTAAAAAAAATTATACTATGGCACATGCGGTTGCATTAAGTCTGCTTTACCAGGCAGGAATCTTAAACAGGATACTGCTTTTTTGGGTTCTATCTGTATTTAATCCACGGAGCGGGTACCGGGGCAGGGTAATTTCTTATTTTAAAGCAATAAGGATTTATTACAGGAAGTTATAACTATGGGGAAAAAGCAAAAAAAAGTCTTAAATGAAGTAAGCTTTATAACAACGGTTTTCAATGAAGAAAACAGTATTGTTGGGTTCCTGGATAGTCTGATAGAGCAGAGCTGCCTGCCGGGTGAAATAATAATAGTTGACGGGGGATCCAGGGATAATACCATGGGCAGAGTACTGGGATTCTTTAATGAAAGGGGGCTAAATGAAAAAAGCCCGGGAAAGAAAGAGATTCCAGGAAACGGCAACACAAGCAATATAAAAATCTATGGCGAGCTGGTGCCTGAAGATGCAGAGGGTACGGTCAGGATAAAGGTAATCGAAAAGAAAGGGGCGAATATATCCGGGGGGAGAAACGAGGCAATAAAGACGGCGTCAGGAAAGATTATATGCGCAAGCGATGCCGGCTGCATTCTTGATAAAAACTGGCTGTTCGAAATTACAGAGTCTTATAACAGTCCTGCTGTCAATGTGGTAGGTGGACTGAGCATGCCGTACTGCAGGAGTTTCATACAGAAGTGCCTTGCTGCCTGCATTATGCCTTTCAGGGAAGAGATAAAACCGGGTAGTTATATGCCTTCTTCAAGAAATATTAGCTTTTTAAGGGAAGTGTGGGATGATGCCGGCGGTTATCCTGAAGATATGGATTATGGGGAAGACATGAAGTTTAATTTCATTGTAAAAAAAGAAGGGCACACTATAAAATTTAATCCCGATGCCATTGTTTACTGGAAGATGAGGGGAAACCCTGCCCAGATATTCAAACAGTTTTTCAGGTATGCAAAAGGAGATGCCAGGGGAAGGATGTACCCACACCGCCATATAATAAGATTTACTGCTTTTCTGGGATTTATATTAATTATATTGGGCGCAATCTTTTTGAATAAATTACTTTTTATCGCCCTTATACCTCTTTTTGCGTATTATACATACAAGCCATATAGAAGGCTTTTGAAATCATCCGGGGATAAAGGGAATTGCGGCTTTTGCACTTTAGAAAAGCTGCTATCAATACCTGTAATACCAGTGATGCTTCTTTACATAGACTTTTCAAAGATGTGTGGTTATATACGGGGCCTCATATAAATATAATAGAAATTTAATCTATTATAAATAAAAAATAAAAATTTCAAAAAAGTATTTAAATATTTTTGAATTTGTTTTATAATATAAT
>CAYVWW010000110.1:0-4590 GCA_964455605.1 uncultured Actinomycetota bacterium
GAAGGTGAAGTAGATAAGTCATTGCGCATTAGATTAATAAACATGGCGGGAATAGAAGATATCCTTTCAGATGTAGAGCCGGTTAAGGATTCAGGGCGGGGGGTATTACCCGGCGACCTGGCAGAAATTATTTTCACTTCAGGGACCACGACAAGGCCAAAAGGTGTAATGATTACGCATGGCAATATAGAATCCAACCTTAAATCCATACAACCGGTGATGGGGAAGTGGAAGAAGTTTTTCCGTTTTATGCGCCCCCCTAAAATTTTATCGGTTGTTCCATTGAGCCATATGTACGGTCAGCTGATAGGGATATTTATACCTGTTATGATAGGGAGCTCCGTAGTTTTTATGGATAGCGTAAATCCTTCAGAAATCTTAAAAGCGATAAAAGAAGAAAAAATCTGGATTTTAGGAACCCTTCCTAAAATTCTTGAATTAATTAAGGATCATATGATAAAGAAGTTTAATCTTGAAAGTGAAGAGTTTAAGAAGAAATATGAAAGGTTAAAAAAGATTAAATGGCCGGTAAGGTTTATTGCTTTTTTGAATATTCATATTAAAGTCGGCTGGAGACTTGTAGCCGTAGTTGTGGGAGGAGCTTTTTTTAATAAGGATATAGACCAGTTCTGGAGATGCCTTGCATATACTATTTTCCAGGGTTATGGGTTAACAGAGACATCGCCGCTGATAACCCTGGCCGACCCTACCCGGGTGGGCGCAGGTTCCATAGGAAAGGCTCTTGAAGGTCTCAGGGTCCGTATTGTCAACGGGGAAATATATGTGAAAGGAAGCAATGTAACCCCCGGTTATTTCAAAGATTCTTCACTGACAAAGAAGTCATTCTCAAAAGGATGGTTTAAGACGGGTGACCTGGCTGAAATGGATGAGAAGGGAAATATATTTTTTAAAGGCAGAAAAGATTCGGTTATTGTCAGGGAGGACGGAATAAATATCTATCCTGAAGATATCGAATCAATTCTAAAAACATTCGAGCCGGTAAGGGACAGTATGGTTACAGGGTTAAAAGAAGGCAGGAGTCTGAAGATACACGCTGTTTTAATACTTGAAGATAGATTTAAAGGTAAAGCGCAGACGGTTATCGATGAAGCCAATAAAAAATTAAACGTATACCAGCATATAAATAGCTATAGCATATGGGCAAGAGATGATTTTCCAAGGACTGCCACCGGGAAGATAAAAAGAAATGAGGTGCTAAAAACGCTGTCAGGAGGAAAGAAAGGGAAAGGGATTCCGGATAGGGAATACACCACGGACATGGGAACCCTATTAGAATTATTAGAGCAATTTAAAAAGGTAAGGAAAGAAAGTGTAAAAGGAAATTCAGAGCTTGAAAGGGACCTTGGGCTGGATTCGCTGGACCTGGCACAGCTCTCGGGCATTATTGAGGAAAAATATAATATAGAGGTTGATGATTCTTATATAGGCAGAAACACTAAAATCAGCGAGCTGGAAGAAATGATTAAATCTCCTCCTGGGAAAAGCACCCGCAAGGCACCTTTCTATAGTTTCCCATTCTGGTTACCGGTCAGGGTTATAAGGGCAATCTTTCAGTTTATTTTATACCCTTTCACTTTTCTGGTGTACCGTCTCAGGGTTGGGGGAAGGGAGAATCTAAAAGGCTTAAAGAAGCCATCGGTACTGGCTGCAAACCATACAAGCATCCTTGATAGTTTTGTTATCCTGTATGCGCTGCCTTTAAATATCAGGAGGAAGGTCGTTGTGATTATGTCAATAGAATACCATTTTAGAAATTTTTTCTATCACACCGGTTCATGGTGGAGAAGGATGGTAGAGGCAGCTGGATTTTATCTTCTGGTTAATTTATTTATAAATGTTTATCCTATCTCCAGAACCTATGGGTTTAAAAGGGTCATGAAAAATATAGGGAAGATTATTGATAGTGGATGGCATGTCCTGATTTATCCGGAAGGAAGAGTTACGGATGATGGAAAAATAAAGAAGTTCGAGCCCGGCATTGGTGTAATGGCTCTTGAAATGGGAGTTCCTATTGTTCCTGTAAGGGTAAGGGGGCTTTTTAATATTTTAAGAAACGGGGTTCTGCCGTGGGGGCATTTTCCGAAATGGCCTCTCGTAGAAGTTAATTACGGCAGTCCTGTGGAGTTTGAGAAGCTAAAATATGAAGAATATAGAGAGGTGGCATCGGCAATTGAAAAAATGGTAAAGGAGCTTTAAGGAAAAAGTTGATCCACTGTAAAAATAGTTGATATAAGACTTTTTTAAATTTACACTGGTTTTGTGTAAATTTATAATAAATATATAATAAATAGGAGATTATTATTACAGACTGGTTCAGGATTATATATTTATTAGAAAGAAGGATTAAAAGGAGGTAAGGATGGCTGAGAAATTTGAGATTTATAAATGTGTTGAATGCGGTAACATTATTGAAGTTCTGCACAGCGGCGAAGGGGAGTTTTCCTGCTGTGGCCAGCCCATGAAGCTTTCAAAAGAAAATACTGTAGATGCTGCGCTGGAAAAGCATGTGCCTGTGATTGAAAAGACAGCAGATGGATTTAAAGTCAAGGTTGGAAGTGTGGCCCACCCCATGGTAAGCGAGCACTACATCGAGTGGATTGAACTTATAGTTAATGGTGTAAGTTACAGGAAGTTCTTAAATCCCGGGGATGTGCCTGAAGCTCTATTCTGTGTTAAGGGCGATAATGTAACTGCCAGAGAGTACTGTAACATTCACGGTTTGTGGAAGAGCTAAATAAGGATTGGATTAACTTAAAATAAATGGGACTCAGGGAAGAGCTGGACAAATTATATATGGAATATAATGACAGGAAGTTTGTCCATCCTGACCCTCTGGAGTTTCTGTACAATTATGAAGATATCAGGGATCGGGAAATAGCAGGTCTAATTTCTTCCTCTCTTGCTTACGGCAGGGTAACCCAGATACTTAAAAGCGTATCAGCAGTTCTTGATAAAATGGGGCCGTCTCCTTATTTATTTATAAAAGGTTCGGCGCCTGGTTCTTTTATGAATTATTTTAAAAACTTCAAGCACAGGTTTACTACCGCATACGAGTTGTGCTGCCTTTTAAGGGGCATAAAAAGTGCCTTAGAAAAGTATGGGTCACTTAATGATTGTTTACTTGACGGCTTTGGTGCAGTCGAAGAAAACCCGGGTAAGGTTCAATTAATAGATCCCGCAGGCAGAACAGGAGGAAAGGACGGGCTTGTATACAGAATTGGCGCTGAAAAAACTATTGTTCCTGCTATTCTAAACTTTGCAAGGAACCTGAATCTTTTTTCAGAAAATAGATGCAGTAGCTTGATTCCTTCATTCCTGGGGAGCAGCGCCTTTAAAAGGCTAAATCTTTACCTTCGCTGGATGGTGCGGAAGGATAACGTGGACCCCGGTGGCTGGTATGGTATACCTGCGTCGGATTTGATTGTTCCTCTTGATACCCATATGTTCAGGATTTCATCAAAGCTTGGATTTACGGCGAGGAAGCAGGCGGATATAAAAACTGCTCTTGAGGTAACAGGTGCTTTTAAGAAAATTAATAATTGTGACCCGGTTAAATATGATTTTTCATTAACAAGACTTGGAATGAATAAAATAGAAAAAATTTTCTTAAAAAAAGTAATTTAATGTTTTTATCATTTAAGGATTAATTGTATAATAGTAGAAATTTTGGAATTTTCAGGTCGCTTTGTAATGTATTAATGTGAATTTTAATTTTACGAGGAGTGGGTAATGGCAAAAAAAATAATTTCTTATTCCAGGTATTTTCTTGTTGTAGCGCTGGTTGGTGCACTTGTTTTAACTCTTTTTCCGGGGACGCTTGGCGGAGGCCAGGCAGAGAATGTACAGAGCTTTGTTACACGTTTTTACGTACAGTGCCTTAACCGTCAGCCGGATTCCAATGGCTTGAACGAATGGGTCAGCCGTCTTATGAATGGTTCAAAAACAGGAGCGGATGTGGCAGAAGGGTTTGTTTTCAGCAAGGAGTTTTTAAGCCACGGGTATTCTAATGAAGAGTTCGTCACCATACTTTACAGGGCGTTTTTTGACCGAGAGCCGGATTCAAATGGTTATAGCGCATGGCTGGGCAGAATTGCCGGTGGCATGAGCAGGGAAAAAGTCCTGGACGGGTTTTTGAAATCAAAGGAATTTGCAACACTGTGTGCTAATTACGGGATTACGCCATATGCGGGCGCAACTACGACTGCATCAGGTACTTCTGCTTCTACTGCATCGTCATCATCTTCCGGTTATAATTCCAGCGGTATAAGCGGCTTTCATGAAGGCAGGAAAGTTAATTTCATAATCTGGGGGGATGACAGCGCGCATGACAGGGCAGGAGGAAGAATTAGCGGTAGGACCGATATTAACATTTTTGTTCATTTAAATCTTGATACAGGCAAGGCATATCTGGTCACCATACCAAGGGACACATGGTTTAATGGACGTAAGATAAACGGTTATCATGCCATAGGCGGGAATGATTATGCAGTTGGCATGTTTGAGGAATTCACAGGAGCGGATATCGATTTTTACGTAATAACTGATTTTGATGGATTTAATCCACTTATT
>CAYVWW010000111.1:0-4538 GCA_964455605.1 uncultured Actinomycetota bacterium
TTTAGAAGCTGGACTCCAGCATTTTCAAAAGGATCTTCAACCTCAATCTCCCTGGCTATGGTTACACCGTCATTAGTGATAGTGGGAGAACCATACTTTTTATCCAGGACAACATTTCTTCCCTTGGGTCCCAGGGTAACTTTAATAGCATCTGCTATCGTGTTAACCCCTTTCTCAAGGGACCTTCTTGCATCCTCGTTATACTTAAGTTCTTTAGCCATATTTATTTCCCTCCTTTAAAATATAAAATTTACTCTACTATCGCCAGGACATCACTTTCTTTTATAATCAGATGTTCCTCGCCATCAATTTTTACTTCCGTCCCCGAGTATTTGGAGTAAAGTACTTCGTCTCCGACCTTTATCTCCATCGGAATTTTATTGCCCTTTTCGTCTTTTACTCCGCCACCTACAGCTACTACTTTACCCTGCTGCGGTTTCTCTTTTGCAGAATCCGGAAGAACTATTCCGCTTTTGGTTTTTTCCTCGCCTGGACTTGGCTTAACTAATATTCTGTCACCAAGTGGTCTGTATCCCATTTTATCCTCCTTTTTGATATTAGTATATTTATACAAATGTGCTAAATTTGGTTAGCACTCTCTTGGATAGACTGCTAATCGTTAAAAATAATATTATAATGAAATTAAAAAATCAAGGATAAATTAACGAAATTTTTGCCAAAATTGAATTAAAATGTTCAGTTATATAGAGCTTGTGGAATAAACATCGACATCTAAATTATCAAATCTTTTCTCCAGGAACCTATAATACCCGACACATGCAACCATTGCCGCATTATCCGTGCACAGGTAGTGGGGTGGGATATATATCTTTATATCGTTTCCCCCGCCCTTCTCCAGGAATTGTTCCCTTAACTCACTGTTGGCAGCAACGCCGCCGCTTATAAGGATTTTTTCAACGCCAAATTCTTTTGCGGCTTTAATCGTTTTTTCAGTCAGGACTTCAACCACCGAACGCTGGAAGCTGGCAGCAAGGCCGGGGATATTTTTCTCCGCTGTAATTTCCGGAGACTTCTTTGTCCTGTAAATAAGTGAGGTCTTAAGCCCACTGAAACTGAAATTAAAATCACCGCTATCCATCATTGGCCTTGGCAAATCAATAAAGCCAGGGTCGCCCTTTTTTGACAGCTTGTCTATTACGGGCCCACCGGGATATCCAAGGCCGAGGTACCTTGCAATTTTATCGTATGCCTCTCCTGCAGCATCATCCACTGTGCGGCCTATCTCCCTTATATTCCAGCCGCCATCGACGTAGTACAGGCTTGAATGCCCGCCGGAAACGATAAGCCCTATAAAGTTGCCGCTAATATCCGGCTCTACCAGCCTATTTGAATATATGTGCGCCTCAAGATGGTTGACTGCAATAAGAGGGATATTTTTCGAGTAGCTTATTGCCTTTGCCGCTCCCACTCCCACAAGGAGCGACCCAATGAGGCCCGGCCTGTTCGTAACGCTAACTGCGTCAATCGCGCCAAAGTCCACTCCTGAATTTTCCATTGCTTCCTTTATTGCTATATCTATCATTTCTATGTGTTTCCTTGACGCAATCTCCGGGACAATGCCTCCATATTTGCTGTGGATCTCCTGCTGCGAAGAAACAACATTGGAAAGCACGATGGAACCATCTTTGACCACCGATGCGCATGTGTCGTCGCACGAAGTTTCGATGCCCAGTATATATATATCCTCTTTTTTTTCTGTCATATCTATCCCTTGCCGCCTCCAAAAGGTATGAATTCCCTGACATAGACTGGAACGAGGTTTGCAGTTTCTGCCTTCCTTACCGCGTTGTAGTATGCACATATATTAAGATACTCCGCCCGGGGGTTGTGTGCCTTTTTATCAAGGATAAATGCAGCGCTCCCGCCTGCTATATCCGAAAGAACCTCCGCATATGCCGGATAACAGTTCCCGCCTATAATTACTTTTAAATCACCCGTCCCGGCAGCACCCTCAAGTTTCCTTCCAAATCCAGCTTTGGCCTGTTCATCCAAAACGTCCTTAAGATTATCATAACGGGTTAAAAAGCTGCCGCCCTGTTTCCTTAAAACCAATTGATCACCTTTTTGAATGACTTTCGCAGTATATCCTTCAGTAATATCCTCATTATTATCTTTGCCGGCACTGCTGGCAGGTTCCCGGCTAATTTCATAGAAGGAAAAATATACTTCCTCTTTCCTCACATCAAGGCAGGGCATTACCATAACGGGGGTATTTCTCTTTATGCTTTTTAAAATATAGCTGCCATTCCTGGAGCATATGCCCACAGCATTCGAATCAAGTGAATTTATGCCATAAGCCGGCTTTGATTCAAGCCAGGAGAGCATTTTTATTACGCTAATACCTATCCTTGTCCCCGTAAAATCCCCCGGTCCCGCATTTACCCCAAAGGCATCTATCTCCTTTAATGTAAGACCAGCTTCTACTAATGCCCTCTCAACCATGCCGATTATATTTACCATGTGCCTCGACTTGCTTTTATCATTTACCTCTGAAAGCAATTTACCGCCACGGCTAACCGCTACGCTTAAAAATTTCGTGCTGCTGTCAATGCTTAGAATATTCATATCTTTACTCTTTAATATTAACTTACAATAACTGGCATAATATTAATGGTGTGCTACTTATCCAGCATCCTTTTAAATTCCTCCAGCTTCCTATCCCAGTATGTTCCCGAGCTTTTAAAAATGATTTTCCTTTTATTCCCTTCATTTTTTTCATCAATAACATAGCCGAAGTCCACCTCCAGAAATTCTTTCTTCAGGTATTTCTTTATCCTGTCTCCCCATTCCACGCAGATAATCGATATATTATTATAAAAGTAATCATCAAGGCCAATCTCCTCTATCTCGCCAGCATTTTCCAGCCGGTAAAGGTCGACGTGCACGAACTCTCTCCTGCCGCTAATTCTATACTCGTTAAGTATCGTAAAGCTGGGGCTGGATATTTTTCTTTCCAGGCCCAGGCCGGCTGCAATACCGGTTATAAAGGTTGTTTTGCCTCCGCCAAGCTCGCCCGTAAGAAGGATAATATCCCCCGCTGAAACGATCCTTGAGAAGGTCCTGCCCAGTTCACTGGTAAATAAAGGAGAATCTGAAATTACCTTAATCTTCATATTAAAAGAGCCCTAACTGTTCGCTGCTTTTTTCTCCGCTTTCATTTTCAATGGTGGATAAATCATCTTGAAGGACCTCTGTATCCGCACCGGAGTCAACCAGCTTTTTTATTTTCTGAAAATCCTGCATTAGAATTTCCATCCTTGAGGGAGTGTAGAGGGCAGCCGCAGGGTGGTTTATGGGCATAACCAGGCGGCCATTAATCTTAAATACTTTCCCCCTCAGGCCGGTAATGCCCTTATTCGTATCAAGCAGGACCTGGGTGGAAAACTTGCCCATCGTGCATATTATTTTAGGGTCGATTATTTCTATCTGTTCCATCAGGTAACCCTTGCAGCTTTCAATCTCCTCAATCCCCGGGTCCCTGTTCCCGGGAGGCCTACACTTTAAAACATTCGCTATAAAGACCTGGTCCCTGCTTGTCCCGATTGAATCAAGAAGACTGTCTAGTATCTTTCCTGCCTGGCCTACGAAAGGCAGGCCCTGGAGGTCCTCATTCTTGCCCGGGGCTTCCCCCACCAGCATAATATCCGCATAGGCGCTTCCGCCTCCAAAGACAAACTTTGTCCTGGTTTTTGAAAGCTCGCACTTCGTGCAATCCTTAATCTTTAAATAAAAATCCTTTAGTTTTTCCCTCTTGTCATGTTCTTCCATATTTTTTGATGCTTCCTTGATTATTCAATAATTATTTATAACCCATAATATTATATACTTCAATATTTATACATCCTCATTTACAAAATTTCATAATTTCCCTATTATTAATTTAAGATTAAATAAGGTAAAAACTAAATGGAAGAGGGAGCATATGAAAACTAAAGCAACGGTTATCCCACTGATTATAGCACTTAGCTTAGCGCTTCTTTCAGCAGGTTGCGCGCCCGGTCCCGTTGAGATTGAAGAAATAGTCATCTGTAAAAATGTTGATAGCGATTACAAGCCCCTTGAACCAACAACAGTATTTCCAACGGAAACCACCATCGTGTGGGCATCAGTTAAAATCAATAATATGACCACCAAAGATAAAATAACTGCCAGTTGGAATTACCTTGAAACGGATGAGTTAATTGATTCAACTGATTTTATCACAGATGCGGCCGGCTCGGGTTATATCGGCTTCAGTCTGACCATAGAAAGCGGCTTCCCCGAGGGAAGGTACAATGCAGTAATTTTCTTAAATGATGAGCAGGTAGAAACTGTAGAGTTCCAGGTGGAATAAGTTATTTGATTTTTTTTATTTATACGGAGTATACAGGTGTGAATATAATAATTAGATAATAAGATGCTTTTTTAGCTAAAATAACTTTTTATGTTCATTTAATTAGATAATATTTATCGCATCGTCCTGTTTTATTAAAATAGCACCTTAAAAAGGAGGTGAGGAAAATATGGAAAGAGCGGGA
>CAYVWW010000112.1:0-4512 GCA_964455605.1 uncultured Actinomycetota bacterium
TATCTCGATATATTATATATAATGTTCCAAGTATGAATCCTCCAAATAAAGTTGATAATAACATAGCGATATTGTTGCCATACACAGCTAAATGAGCAAACATAAAACTAAATGATGATATAACCAAAGCAAAAAACAATACAATTAATTTTGGTTTCTGACCTTTTTTTGTAAAAACTCCTATTACCATATTTATTAAAAATCCCCTAAAAAAAGCCTCTTCGCAAACCCCAGCGAACACATAATACAAGACCAAATCTATATCAGATAACGCGTAATTGATTGTAATCTGTAATATAGCATCGACAATTATACCAAGTACCAAAATCATCATTGTAACCATTACAAAGATAAAATTATTGAATTCATTGAAGTGTTTTGGAAAAAAATCTATATTATAATTATCGAAATAATCAATGGAAATAAATCCTAATAACCCAAAAATTGCCAATATAAAAGAATAATTGGCAAAACTTCTACTATATTCATCCACATCATTATAATATTTTAAACCAATATATAACATTATAAAAGAGCTTAAAATAAGTAAAATGAATGAAATATACGTATGACCAACATTTTGTTTGTTAAGTACATTTTTCCTTTGAATATCACTAACAAATTTCGTCACTTTAGGCATTAACATTACCATCCATATTTTTTATTAGTTCTAATAAACTATCAATTACAATATTAAGTGCACCAAATATTATTATTAAATAAATTATCATAATAAATATAAGGGCAGTTAAAATAAATATTAATAATATTAATAATTTTAAAGTCAATTTTAATATTTCTATTTTATTATGTATTTCTTGTATATTTTCTGCTAATATCCTTATATATACTTTACCATTATTATTCTCTTTATTCTTTTGACTAATAGAAAGGACCTTCCTTATTTTTTATTGTAGATTGATAACCACCCTTTAATGATGGTTTTCTTTTAATTTTCTCCATTTGAATCCTATACCATATTAAACTACCCAATATTGCTAAAATTACTATGGCAATCACAATTATTATCCAACTTGACTCCCTAATTATTCCAATCATTTCAGGTTCAGGATATAAAGGTACTTCTGTATCATAAAAACCAAAAGATATAATTTGATTGTCAGTAGATAATGTAAACCTCTTATCACCTATCTTAGTTCCATTAATATAATAATATGATATAATATAATCCACATCAGAAGAAGATTTAAATAATATACCAGTTTGCGCTGGTATTATTTGTTTAATAGTTACGTTCACATCGGGTCTACTTATTTCTATATAAATGGAATGAGTATAATTATTATTTAATATCATATTGTAAATTTCAACTTGTATATTATACTGTGTAAGATTTTTTGTATAAACTATCTCATTTGACAATTCTTCACCAAATAAATCAATTGTAATAAAATGATTATATTCAATTCCCATAGTATTAGCACCAAAATCAGCCCGTATACCATTTATATATAAATAAACCCAAGTTGAATCGAGTTTAAATCCATTAAAATTAAAACAAGATACAAATAATTGATAATAAGGAGATGGTATTTCTTCACTATAATAACCAAAAGAGACTATTTGATTATTATTTGTAAGTGTAACATTTGTACTATCTATTATTGTCCCATTAATATAATAATGGGATATATTATAATTCACATCTGGTAAAAATCTATAATTAATACTACCTTGTGCTGGTATTATTTGCTTAATAGTTATATTAACATCTGGCCGTTCTATTGTAATATAAATAGAATGAGTATAATTATTGTTTAATATCATATTATAAACTTGAATATATAAATTATATTCAGTGTACATTCTCGTGTAAATTGTTTCATTTTTTAATGTAGCATTAAAATAATCCATTACTACAAAATGAGTATATTCAGTTTTTAAAGTATTAAATCCAAAATCTTTCCTCAAGTTATTTATATAAAGCCTAACCCAATCTGTGTCCAATCCAAGTCCATCAAAATTAAAACACGATACATATAATTGATAATATGTCGAGTTAATAACAACGATTTTATTATCGTTGAGCGTAAAATTAAGCTCCCTTAAAGCGTTATCTTCGCCGTTTATATAATCAAAAATATAATTACCCGAAGCGATTTTAAATTCAATTATTTCGTCAGGAAAAATATTGCTCGATTTTTCGATTGAGGATTCAGGATTTTGTAATACATAACTTACTGGTTCAACTGCTTCGTTCTTAACCTTCAGAGAATAAATATTTAAGGTGATTTTAATGAATGTAGTTTCGGGTTCTTCAATTGACGCAATTAACACATTAAATGTGTCGTACACGTTAAAATTTATCGTGCTTTCATCGTCTACGAAAAGAAAATTATCAAATAATTGCTCGTTTAATATCGTCCTATTATCAATCGTGTAATTAACATACATTTTAAAATAATCAAAACCCAATGGTTCGTTATTTATGTCGTAATAACTGAAATAAACAGTTTCTAAAACGAGACCGATATATTCTTCAATATAAACATCGTCATAAGTTAACAAGATGGTTTTTTCAACTTTTAAAATCCCCCTATCATAAATTTTTAAAATATTCTCTCCAGATGGAGCAAATAGAAGCGTTGAACTATCAGGAGCAACACCAAATTGGATTATATTATGCTGTTCCTCAAACTCATAACCTTGGATTTTAATGTTATAACATTTAAAAAACTCTTTCTCAGAAAATTGCCCCGAAATTTTAATTTGATCAAAACTAATATCTTCATCAATTAAAACTTCAATTGAATGCCTATCATAATTCACATTATCTCTCACTAAAGGAAGTGTTTTTACAATAGCTCCATTTTTCAAAAATATTACATCAAGATCAGAGTTTAAAGTTTGACAATCAATAAGAATAAAATCATTGATATACGCTTGAGTTGTAGAAAATTTAGAAGATATCATAGATAATATTTCATCTACATTTGTTTGCATATAAAAATACCCTGAACTGGTATCGTGGTAATTTTTTGACACATAATGTCTAAAATATGGTTTATTACTACCCGATTCTTTACTATAAAAATTTTGATATGAATCAAGATCAGTGCCAGGATCAATTATATACCTTCCAGGATTTGTGTAAGGAATATTATAAAATTGCTTCCAACCAGACCCATAAGGTATGGCCCAACCAATTTGACTTCCTGGAGCTGGAGCATTATTATATGTTATTGTATTTTCATCAAAATCCGACGTCCAAGACATATATCCTTCCTCATCGCCACTAATCCCATAAAAACGGAAATTTGAAAGGGGTCTCCCAGTCACATTATTAACAAAATAATCTGACTCGTCCTCAGGGATGTGTATATCTTCAATATAAACCCTTTTCCATTGTGGATAATGTTTTATTGCTAATATTGTTTCTGAACCATAGTTTGTATCAGGATTTTCATACCAAACATAAGAATCCCCATATGGATAGACCTCATACCATACATATCTACTTGGTACGCCATTTAATTCCCATTGGTCTCCCATTAAATCGTCAGAAAATCTTGTAATAACAGTCGATGCCGTATCATTAGACATTAAAATCCAATTAGTTATATAATCTGATTTTGAAACTGCCTGAAAATTAGGAACAGATTCAATAACATCAAAATAAATCCAAGGCGTTTCAAAATCGCTCCCGCTACTAGTTAAAACGAATCTGTACCTCCAAACCCCCCGTTCGTCAAATGTTAATTTATGGCTGACCCATATCGCCGTCCTATAATTAAAATTAACGGATAAGTTCAACGAAAATGCGGTAGTGTAGTTATAATCGCTAACGACCCATATATATGTCTTATTATCTGAATCTTGGTAATAATTGAATAAATACGATACAAACGAATAGAGAGAATCGCCTCCCGTGTTATAATCCGATTTAAGGAGGTTGTACGTGTCGTTTTGAAAATCGTATAATGAAAAATTAATTAACGTGTAAGCGGTCGTGTTCCAGTCGTATAACAGCTCAAAATAATTTAACATGTAATCTCTAACAAATTCGTGGTCGAAAGTGAAGTTTAAGAAAGCAGGAACAACCGCCCTCGTGTCCCATAAACTCACGTTAAACACGGTTATTTGAGAAGAGTTACCGATCATCACGAATGTCACGGCGAAATCTTCGAAACTACTTAATCCAAGTCCATCCATAATATTTGTAATATTAATTAACTTATTTTCAGTAGTTTGAACATTAATCGATTCATAATAATAATACCAAGAACCATCAGCCATAAAAGCATAATGAATTTCCAAATAATTTGTCCTACCGTAAGTGTTCATATATTCATAAGCATCTGATACTGGAATAAATGTATAGTTAATGTTTAATAAAAATGTCCCATTTCCCGCTACAAAATCAGACAAACTACCTTCAGGCCATTCAACAGCAAATATTTGCTGTAATATTCGTTTATCTCCAGTAGCATTCATACAACCAAACCACATCGAATATTTGAGTGTTCTTATTTCCAATATACCATTTGAAAT